>NZ_JAFIRA010000027.1 GCF_022848905.1 Thermostichus vulcanus str. 'Rupite' | reverse complement strand
CACCTGTAACCGCGATCCTGAACCAACCATGGCGTCTCGGAAGCAGCATGACCAGCGTACCTATCGAATCGAATTCAAAATACACACGTACTGCTATGTCACCGATTAGTTTTGTCAGTCAACCAGGTTTTGGGCTATCGTCAGCGATGAACCCACTCATCTCCATACTTTCCAAGAATACGGCTTGCGGTTTGATATCGAAGAGGCATTTCTTGACGACCAATCCAACGGCTGGAACCTCCAAAAATCCCAGATTCGCTCGGTCTGTGCCCTCTCTCGCCTCTGGTTCCTCTTGGCAATCGCCACCCTCTATGTCACCGCTCAAGGAGTTGAGGTGGTCGCGTCCGGTAAACGTCGTTGGGTTGACCCCCATTGGTTTCGCGGCAATAGCTACTTTCGCATTGGCTGGGATTGGGTGAAGGCTGCCTTAGAGAACAGTTGGCAACTCATTCATCATGCCCGATTCACCTGTAACCGCGATCCTGAACCAACCATGGCGTCTCGGAAGCAGCATGACCAGCGTACCTATCGAATCGAATTCAAAATACACACGTACTGCTATGTCACCGATTAGTTTTGTCAGTCAACCAGATCCCAGCCTCCAGGTGAGGAGCTATCCCAGTTGGCGCGATGGCATCGGCGGCGGTTGTCGCAGTTGTTGTACTTCAGCTACGGGGTGACGTTGGTGATCCCCTATGCCAACCAACCGTTCTACATGCGGGCTGCCCCATCGGCGGGAGGATTGTATCCGGCTGAGCTGTATCTGATCTCACAGGGGGTAGCCGGGATCCCGGAAGGTTTGTACAACTATCAGGTGCGCAGCCACAGCTTGGTACGGTTTTGGGATGAAAGTCGCTGGCCCCGCTTGCAGGCCGGTTGTGCAGAAGCCGCGATTTTGAACCAGTGCTCGCTGGCTTTGGTGGTTTCGGCGGTGTTTTTTCGCTCTGCCTGGCGCTATGAGGATCGGGCCTATCGCCGCATTTGCCTGGATAGCGGCCATCTGCTGGGGAATATCGAGTTGGCGGCCAACCTCACCGGTTACCGAGCTTATCTCTTGGGGGGCTTTTGCGATCAAATCCTGGAGGAGCTATTGTTTTTGGATCCCCAAGAAGAGGGGATTTTGGCGGTTGTTCCGCTGTGGGATCTGTGGCAACCGACCTCTGCCGATACACCCCAAGAGATGCCTCAGTGGCCTGCCAATGAGTTCACCGCCCTCAGCTCCCCGATTGTTACCCACGTGCCTGAGCTACAGGAGGGGGATTGGTTACCGTTTTTGCACCGGGTGAGCCGGATCGAGAGCGGATCCCTGACCCGCCCGCCCGTGCCCGCTACAACCCCTGCCGAACCACCCGCCGACAAATACAACTTTCCCTTCTGCCTGCGAGTCAGTACCGCCACTCCACCCATCGATTGGGGACCACACCTACAAGAATTGGTGCGTAGCATCCTGAAACGGCGCTCTACCCGCCACTTCACCGGCGCAGACCTGCCACTGCAGCTGCTGCTGGCACTCCTGGATTTCACCTATCACCCGGAACACTACACTGCCCAAGGGTTGGATGGCAACCCCGATTATTTTGATCGCAGCTTGGTGGAAACCTTTGTGGTGGCCAATGGAGTGGAGGGACTAGAACCAGGGTGTTACTACTACGCGGTTCAGGCGCAAGAGTTGCGGCAGATTCGCTTCAGAAATTTCCGCAATGAGGTCTTCCAACTGTGCTTGGGGCAAGAATTGGGTCGGGATGCTGCAGCTGTTGTGTTTCACACGGCGGATTTAACCAAGGCGGTAGCGCGCTATGGGGAACGGGCCTATCGCTACCTGCATCTGGATGCGGGACATTTGGGTCAACGGCTGAACCTAGCGGCCATTGGCTTAGGCCTCGGGGTGAGCGGCATTGCTGGTTTTTTTGACAATCAAGTCAATGAAGTGCTCGGGATCCCGACATCAGAGGCCGCCCTCTACATCACCACCCTTGGGATCCCCCGTCAAGCCAGCCCCCCAAAGGGTTGAGTCATAGTTGAGTCATAGTTGAGTTAAAGAACTTAAAGATCAAAATGCAGCTTCACCCCATCTACGTACTGGGGCAGAGGCTCCAGCCCAATTGGATCCCGCTCTTCCGTCAGTGGTTCGGATTCCTTTGCCGACAGGGTATTGGCTTTGGCACCCGCATCCACCGGGCTGGAAATGCGCTCCAGGTAATAAATGCGATCCCCCCGTCGCCAAATCTCCGGTTCCGGCAGATAGAAAACCCGACTCGGCTGAGACAAATCACCGCTGACCCGCACGCCGCCGCCGCGAAACCAGCGCCCCAATCGTTGAGGCCGCAACAGCAACAGCGGCAAACACAGATCCGCCTTAATCCGGTAGGCAAACTGATCCCGCAGCCGTTCCAAAACGGGATCCTCAAGGCCCATCGGGGCCGAGAAGGGGTTGAGCAGGGTCGCTCGTGCCGCCGAGAGGGATTCTTTGGCGGGCGCAAAACCCAAGCCAGGATCGGTAGTGTTCAGGCCCAAATCCGCCAACGTGGGCAGAGTGATGGAGCGTAGCTCGGCCCGGTTGGCTTCTAAATAGCTAGCCCAGCGCTGCAGTTGCGGGAAGGGGTTTTGCAGGGTGCGGATCCCTTCCGAGATGGGCATATCGGGAAGCAACACCGTCCAGATGGTGGCAGAAACCGAGAGCTTCACCATCAACTCGGCAATCGCCCAGTTTACCTGCGGATTCAGGGTCATGATCAGCAGGGTTTCCGCATGTTCGATATCCGCCTTCAACAGCGCTGATTCGCTCAGCACCGCCTCCTGCAGGGATCCGGGGGCTGATTCTGATCTCAGGGGTTCTTCTGGGAGTTTGCCGTTGCTGGGTGTGCTTTTAGCCTCGCTGGGAGCCAGTTTCTCGCCACTTTTGCTGTAGGTGCCGTTGGCCTCTGCCCCCGTATGGATTGAGCCGGCAGCCGAACGATTGGATTTGTTGGATTTGTGGCCGTTTTGACCGTTTTGCCCACTTTTAGGGGATCCCTGGGCCGACAACAACGGGATCACCTCCACCGTTTGGTTGAGGGAACGCATCAACTGGGCCAACTGGCTGGTGAGGGGGTGATCGCCAATGATCACGGTGGAGCTGCCCTGATCCAAGCCCAACCAACGGGCCACCCAAGCGGCGGTTAGCCCCTGCACCGTCACCGTTAGAGAAATCGTCAGAAACACCAGCGCCTTGAGGGCATCTCCCCCGGTAATACCGCGCTCCGTCAGCAAGATGGCAAACAACGAAGCCACCGAAGCCGCCACAATCCCCCGGGGAGCCAACCAGGCAACGAACAGCTTCTGTCGCCAGTTGAGGTCACTGTTGAGGGTACAGAGCCAAACGCTCAAGGGGCGGATCAACACCATCAGGCAAACCACCGTCGCCAGGGATCCCCAGCCCAAAGCAAACACCGCCTTCAGGGAAAGGGTGGAGGTGAGCAAAATAAACAGCACCGAGATCGCCACCACCACCAACTGGCCGTGAAATTGCCGCACGCTGCGCTCGGCAATCGCCGCCTTTTGCCGCACCACCAACCCCGCCAGCACCACCGCCATCAGGCCCGCCTCAGACCGCAACGACTGGGCCAAGACAAAGACCGCCAGTGCCCCCGCCAGCACCACCGAGTTGCGCAAATCCTCCGTCAGAAATTGCCGCGACCAGAGCAGGAAGGATCCCATCAGCCAGCCCCCCAGCGCCCCCACCGCCGCCCCAATCGCCAATCGGCTGGACAACTGTTCCAGGGCCATGAGAAAGCTGGGATGACCGGAGAGCACCACTTGTAACACCACCACTGCTAGGATCGCCCCCACCGGATCGATCAACACCCCTTCTCCCTCCAGGAGGGTACTGACCGCCGTATCCACCCGCACCCGTTTTAGGATCGGGTTAATCACCGTTGGCCCCGTCACCACCACCAGGGATCCGAACAAAAAGGCCAAGCGCCAAGGGAATTCCCCCAAATAGTGGGCCGCCACCGCCCCCCCCACCAGCGTCAGCAGGGATCCAAACAGCACCAAGTTGCGCAAGCTATCGGAAACCTGATTCAGGCGTTGCAACCTAAGGTTAAGGCCCCCCTCAAACAAAATCAGGGCCACCGCCAAAGACACCAGCGCCTCCAGCCCGGATCCCATGGCTTGCGGATGCACCAAGCTCAAGCCATCTGGCCCCAGCAACAGGCCAAACAACAACAGGAAAACAATGCTCGGCACGCCGACAAAATTAGCCAGCACCTGAGCTCCGATCCCGGCCACCAAGGCCAGCGTAAACAGGATCGTCAGCTCAAATGAGTTTTCCATGCTGAGGCTCAACCTCCCTTAGCGAGGACTCCGTCCCACTGTTGCGGTTGCGTAAGCGGTCGCGCAAGCGATGCATAGCACCATGCGTGGCATGAACGGCTTAACGACTGGATGGTTCAGTTGCAGGGGGCTCCAGAGCTGGCCAGACAAAGGTGTGAGCGAAGAAAGAACATCATTATTCAAAACTTAATGTGACATTGCTGTCGCACTTCATTACAAGGTAACCCAGGCGGAGAATAGCCTCAACTGCACGCCACCGACAACCCTGGCAAATGACTGAACAGCCTCCTGCTCAAGAAACTCCAAGAAACTCATCGAGCCTACCCTAGCCTTGACAGCACCCTGAAGTTCAGTTGGAGAATAAGGAGGGAGCCCCTCCCCTCCTCTAGGCCCCTTCGCCTTCCGGATGGCTGA
Source organism: Thermostichus vulcanus str. 'Rupite' (assembly GCF_022848905.1). NCBI lineage: Bacteria > Bacillati > Cyanobacteriota > Cyanophyceae > Thermostichales > Thermostichaceae > Thermostichus > Thermostichus vulcanus. The sequence continues at coordinate 44,149 of NZ_JAFIRA010000027.1, read as the reverse complement.
GGCTGATCTCCAAGGGTTTGACGCGGCGAATCGGTAGATTAGCAATTAAGGCCGTCGTCCCCTCTTCCGTAGCCAAACTAAATTGCAACCCCTCCGAATCCAACTCCACATAGCGCGACACCACCCCCAAGATCTCTAGGCGCATCGACTCCAGGGCTGCCGGGGTGAGATCGGCGCGGTCGTGGGCCAGGATCAACTTCAGTCGTTGTTTGGCTTGGTCACGGCTGCTACCGGAGTGGCGGGAAAAAAGCTGATCCAAAAAATCGAGGAGCATAGGCTTGGGTACTAAGTTACTAACGGTACTAACGGGTCAAAGGTGCCATTCAATCGAGACAATCTAGAGAAAACCTGTATAAAAGCAGTTCAACAGCGGTCAAAAGGCTGCTCAAATCACCCTTTGATTCAAAAACCGTTTGGCCCGTTCCCAAAACGACTCCCCCAAACTGGCCACATCTGGAAAGTCCACGGTTTCGCCTTCCAATCGGCGGGCAATACGCTGTAACGCCTGAGCCGCTAGGGGCGGGTTGCTGGAAAGCACCAGAGGTTCCCCTTTGTTGGTGGAGACGATCACCTCACGATCCTCCGGCACAATCCCCACCAACGGGATCGCCAGCACCTCCACCACATCCTCCACCGACATCATCTGGCTGGCCGCCACCATATCTGGGCGCAGACGGTTGACGATCAATCGCGTCGGTCGAATTTGTGCCGCTTCTAACAATCCCACCACCCGATCCGCATCCCGCACCGCTGCCAGCTCGGGCGTGGTGACAATGATCGCTTCGTTGGCCCCAGCTATTGCATTGCGAAACCCCTGCTCGATCCCGGCTGGACAGTCAATCAGCACATAATCATGGCTGCTGGAGAGCTTATCGATCAATTCGCGCATCTGCTCCGGCTTCACTGCCGTTTTGTTACGGCTTTGGGCGGCAGGCAACAACGAGAGATTGGGGGTGCGTTTGTCTTTCACCAAGGCTTGTTCGAGGCGACATTCTCCTGCAATCACCTCTAGGGCCGTGTAAACCACCCGGTTCTCCAGCCCCAGCAAGAGATCCAGATTGCGCAGGCCAAAATCCGCATCCACCACCACCACCGAGCGACCCAGCCGCGCCAAGGCTGTGCCCAAGTTGGCCGTTACCGTGGTTTTGCCAACTCCACCTTTACCGGAGGTCATGACAATGACTCGGCTCATACCTCTCTCCGCAGAAAATCCTGAATGGTGGCGATGCAGATGACATTATCCTGCAAGTAAACCACTTCAGGTGTGTTGGGCAGGGATCCCGCTTCGGGCGGACGGGCCACTTGATCGGCAATACGCAACTGGGTGGGATCCAGCTGGAGAGCCAAAATCAGGGCCTTTTCGTCACCATTGGCCCCAGCATGAACCACCCCCCGCAACCGTCCCCACACCCAAATATCCCCCCCAGCGATAATCTCTCCTCCAGGGTTAAGATCCCCCAGCAAAAAGACCGAACCACTGTGACGAACAGCGGTGCCAGAACGAACCGTGGAGCGCAAATACAAGGGAGTGGTATCGGTCGGAACAGGAGGAATCGCCTCCAAAGGGGAAGATTGTTCCACAGAATAGCCCAAAGTGGCCGCCGCAATTGCCGTCGAGCGGATGGTGGTTTGAACTCGCCGCAGCTGCAGCTGATACTGCGATACCAGGGCAGACAGGGTTTGCAACGTGGGCAGATCCAGCTCCCAATCCTGACTCCAGAGGGTGAGGGGGGTCGCTCCGGCCCAGAAGGGTTTGCGGCTGCGCAACTGCCAAATCAAACTTTCCCACACCTCATCCCAGTCCATGCCAGCGGGTAAATGCAGATGGAGCCCTTGGGAGTCGGAACGGAAATAGACAGTACCTGCCGCCAAATTGCGTGAAGCTGGAGTGGGCGGCGGGGAGCCTTGAGGGTTCAGTACAGGGGATCCCGTCATGACAGCAACGAGCAGAGGGATGAGGAGTCAGGGTAAACGACCGTGGGACAAAAGCCTATTCAAGCTCGACCAATTTGATCACGAGTTTGATCAACAGTAGTCAATTCAACCGTAGGCAACAATTCAAGGCAATCGCTAAAACCAAACACGAAGTCTTATCGTATTCCATTCCACGCAGCCAGTGGAGTATTTCCCAACATTTACCTTTCATGGCAGAGGAATTTCACCTTTGCGGTAACCCTATCGAAGCAGAAAATCGCTAGCTTGAGGGTAAGCCCTCTTGAGGAGGCCTCTCAATGCTGCAAACTTGCCCATTACCTTGGCTTGTTCGTTCGGGGGTGGCCCTGCTGGTGATGGGATCCCTGATTGGGGCACCCGCTCAAGCCCAAGACTGGGGTCGCTTGTTGCTCCAGGGGGTGCAACTGATGCAGGTGAGCCAACTGAGCGAGGCCCAAGAAGTCAGCCTGGGTCGCCAGATTGATCAGCACCTAAAAAGTCGGGGCGAGATTCGCCTCAGTAGGGATCCCTACTGGGTGAGTCGGGTGAACCGCATCGGCCAACGGGTGGCCGCCAGTAGCGAACGGCCCCACTTGCCTTACACTTTCCAGGTGGTTGAGGATCCGGCCATCAATGCCTTTGCCACGATGGGGGGGTTTGTGTACATCACCACCGGCGCTCTGCAAGCCGCCGACAACGACGACCAAATTGCAGCCGTCTTGGCCCACGAAGTAGCCCACATCAGCGAGCGCCACGGATTGCAACAACTGCAACAGGCAGCCACCGCCCGGTTTGGGGCGCAACTGTTGGGGGTGAATGACAACAACCTGGCGGCTCTGGCCCTAGAGGTCGGGATCCGACGACCGCAAAGCCGGGAAAACGAGTTTGTAGCCGATGAAAAAGGTCTCTGGGCAGCCTACCGAGCCGGATTTGACCCGCAGGGGATGCCGCAATTTTTGGCCAAGTTGCAGTCTCGTGGATCTCTACCGGATTTCTTGCGCACCCATCCACCTGTCCCGGAGCGCATCGCCCGCCTCAACCAACTGATTGCTCAGCACGGCATGGTTAGCCCAGCGGCCCAGACGGCCCCGCTGCCACCACAAGGCTCAGGCGGCTCCATTTTGCCTGTCGGACAACCGAGCCAAAGCCAACGTACCGAAATTGAGATTTTGCCGGTGCTGCCAGTGCTGCCTTGAACAGATGGGTCCGCCCCCTCTGTGTTGGAATTTCCGATTCCGGTATGGATTCAGTTGGGATCCCTAAAGCAACGGCAAACCGCGCATCTGGCGTAACTGATTCAAATGGGCGGGGCAGTCACAGCCAAAAAGCGCAATGGCGGTGTTGCTCTCCTCCAGGGTGAACTCCAAGAAAGGATGCTCTGCGTCATCCGCCCCCCATTCATCCGCGTCAGAAGGATCGGCTGGCTCAAAGACCATCGGGGGCCGTTGCCAGGGCAAAGTGCGGGAGCGGATAACATTCAAGTCGAACTGGGGCTGAGGCTCTAGAGCGGAGGCTTGGCTGGCCTGAGCCGCCTGGTTTGACAACAGCAGCAAAGCCAAGAGAGCCGGTGCAGCCCCGCTTGCCCAACACATGTACCAACGCAAAGGGTGGATCCCTGCCATCACTCCACAACCCACTCACTCCAGATGTAGTGTATCGCCAATTTCTGGTACCGTTCAGAGGGATCCCTGCACCTGACAGAAGAGGGGTTGTCATAAACAGATTCCAGTTTCAACCTCGGTTTAGGTTTAGGATGTTAGGATATCTTTAGATTTTTAGAATATCTTTAGCATTGGGGATCCCAACCTCACCGCCTCTGTGCCCTTAGGGGGTAGTGAGCACGCAAGCCCTTTTTCCTTTTGCAGTACTGCATCGAGCCCAACCCCGTCTTGTTTTCCCATTCCGTCAATTCAGGAGATTCCCATGGCTGCTCGTAATGGTCATTCCAGCACCCTATCGGAGCAAGATGCTCCTACTGGCTCTAGCAATGGGTTGAACTTGGCCCCCCGCCCTGAACAAGACTTGGCTTCTCAAGGTGCGTCTGAAGCCAGCGCTCTCGCCAAACCCATGAATCGGCCCGTGTTTGTGGGCGACGTCAAGATTAGTGAGATTGGCCCGGACAACCGCCCCATTGGAGCCTCTAGTCTCAAGGTGGTGGAATACTTCAGCGATCGTCCGGTGACTGCCTCCAGCCTCAAAGTGGTAGAAACCTGGGGAGAAGGCCGTCCCACCGTTGCGTCGAGCGCCAAGTTCATCACGGATCGCATCCCCAATCGCCCGGTGATGGTGGATGGCCTCAAAATCGCCAAAACCTTCATGGGCAATCGCCCCATCGAAGCCAGCTCTCTCAAGATGCTTCATTGACCGGGATCCTTGAGGGATTACTCGGTGGCATCTCTGAGGGATCCCGCTTGCTAACCTGGGTTGAGGCCACATTGGGGCATGGCACATGGAGATCCTGGCCGTTCTGTTGGGGTTGTTGACGGGGTTAGGAGGGGGAGCAGGCTATCTTGCGGATCAGTCGGCGCGGCAGCTGTTGCTGGATCAGCTGGATCGAGCAGAAATTCTCGAGGTGCGCATCCAAAGTCAGCCCAACTACCGCCTTCTAAATGGCGAGGCTGATCGCCTGTTGATTGCCGGACGAGGATTGTATCGAGCCCCTTTTCCTCGGATCGAGGTTTTAGAGCTGGAAACCGATGCCCTGGCGATCAACCCTTCCTCGTTTCAGGGGGATCCCTTACGGTTGGATCGGCCCCTACAGGCAGCGGTGCGCATCGTAGTACGGGCGGAGGACTTGAATGCCGCTCTGAACTCACCAGAAATTCTCAGCCAATTCCAGAACATTCAAGCGGATTTGCCCTTTGGTGGACGCCGGGAAGAACCCAGCCGTTTTGATTTGCGTCAGCCCCGTATCGATTTATTGGATCCCAATCGCATTCAACTTTCCGCCATTTTGGTGGAGCGCAACGGCGAGATGGAGCAATCCATCGATGTAGCGTTCAATGCCGGGATCCGCGTCGAGGGGGGGCAAAGCCTCAGGCTCCAGGATCCAGAGTTTGTGGTTGCCTCTGTGCGGGTGCCGGATGAAATTTCTGAGGCTTTTCTGGGTGGGCTGAATGAAGTGTTTAACCTCGAAGAACTGGAAGAACTCGGGATCCTGCTGCGGGTACTGAGCCTAGAGGTAGGATCCGATCAGCTGGAGGTCATCGGGTTTGTCCGGGTCGAGACCCTGGCTCATCTGACGGGATCCCGGCGGGCTGCTCTGCCTTGAAGCCTACAGCTTGTCGATTGTGCCGTGTTCCGCCAGGATCTTTTCGATGCGGGCCTCATCTAGGCGGGAAAACAGCCGCGCAGCCTCTTGGTTGTCCCGAATCGTTTTGGCCAAGGTAAAGCTGGAACTCATGGTGAACAAAAAGCTGACCGCCAGATAGCCTTTGGTCTGCTCCTCAATCGGCGCGTAAAGGATCCCGAGGGTACTAAACAGTACGGAAGCGATAAAGGCAATCCAAACCTGTGCGATCCAAGCCTGGGTATCCTTCTGAAAGGGCAAAGGTTTCATATCTTGCTCCAAATCTTGAGAATGGTGGGCCATCTATAACCGCTTACCTTTCAGTCTCCCGAACCGGGCTGCCCATGGCTGCTGAGGCTGTGCCAGTTTCATCGCTGTCCCGGACGCTTGGCTCCATTTCGGGGGATCCCCGCAGAGCCGCTCTTTCTTCGCTACCCTAGAGCTAGGTGAGATAGAGGGATTGCCAACGATGAGCCACTACGGAGGGCGTATAGCAGAGTTCGGATCCATTGGGTCGGCAGGACGGCGTTCCCGCCCACGGCGTGGCACTGCCCTGCAACTGGGGATCCTGGGTTTCTTAACCGGATTGGGGCTAATGGGGGGAGTTTGGTGGTACAGCATCGGGCCGCAACAAACCCTCTCCGTCTACTGGCTAACCACCGCTGACAACGCCATCTACTATGTACAGCAAGAGCGTACCGTGCGTGCCCTCGATGCCCAAGAAGGGATCCGCCTCGCTCTGCAGGAACTGATTGCTGGCCCCAACGACCCTCAACTCAGTACGGCGATCCCACCTGAAACGCAAGTACTGGATGTGCGGATCGAGGGAAACGATATTTTTCTCAATTTCTCTCCCGAATTCACCCAAGGTGGGGGATCCAGCATGATGATGGGCCGGATCACCCAGGTTCTCTACACAGCCACCAGCCAAAATCCCGACGCACGGGTGTGGATCTCGGTGGAGGGCCGCGCCCTAGAGGTCTTAGGAGGAGAGGGACTGATCATCGATCAACCCCTGACCCGCGCTTCGTTTGTGCCGAGTTTCCAACTCCCGGCAGAACCGGATGCTGAGCCAGCAGAAGTATCAGCCTCCTAGGGGCAGGGTAGAGGGCGCATGAGCTGGTTGAACCGGGTTGGCAATAGCTGGCTCTTGGCTGGGCAAGTGATTTTGCATCTCAGCCAAGGCCGTATTCATCGTCGCAATACCTTGGATCAGTTGTCTGCGGTCGGGCTGGAATCCTTGTTTATTGTTTTGATCACGGCTGTGGTGATCAGCGGTGTGTTCACCATCCAACTGGCGCGAGAGTTTATCAACTTTGGGGCTTCCTCCCTGATTGGGGGCGTTTTGGCCATTGCCCTCACCCGTGAACTCACCCCCGTGGTAACAGCTGTGATCCTGGCCGGTCGAGTGGGATCCGCCTTTGCCGCCGAACTGGGCACCATGAAGGTGACCGAACAGATCGATGCCTTGCAACTGTTGCGCACGGATCCCGTCGATTATCTGGTGATCCCGCGGGTTATGGCCTCGGGGCTGATGCTGCCCGTACTGACCATCCTGTCTTTGCTCACGGGGCTGGTGGGAGGGATGATCATCTGCGCTTCCGTCTACAACATCTCCCCCAACCTGTTCCTCACCTCAGCTCAAAACCTGCTCGCCCCCTGGGATTTACTGGTGTGTTGTTTTAAGGCGATGGTGTTCGGGTTCTTGATTGCCATTGTCGGCTCCAGTTGGGGCCTCTCCACAACCGGCGGGGCCAAAGGGGTGGGGCGCTCCACAACCGATGCGGTGGTGACCGCGTTGCTGGGGGTGTTCGTCACCAACTTTCTCATTTCCTGGTTGCTGTTTCAGGGGCCGGGGAGTGCCCTCAGCCGCGCATTTTAAGGGATCCCGTTCTAGCTTTTTCCGACTTCATGTAAGCTAGAAAGCCAAACGAAATCCTTGTCAGGCAGTAGATTCACCTCTATTAGCCGTAGTAGATACCACTGGAATCAGCTGTACTGCCGCTAAGATGAGGTCTCTTGTCTTTGCCTGGGTCTGAACTTATGCAAGTTGAATTTCAAATCTTTCGTCAATTACCCCCTGGCCCTCCCCGTCTGCAATCCTTCTGGCTAGAGACTTCCCCCAGTGCCACGATTCTGGATTGCCTCAACCAAATCAAATGGGAGCAAGATGGCAGCCTTGCCTTTCGCAAAAACTGCCGCAATACCATCTGTGGCAGCTGCGCCATGCGCATCAACGGTAGAGCCGCCCTGGCTTGTCAGCAACATGTCGAAGAGGAGCTGCAACCGAATCGCCCCCATCCCACCCGCATCACCATTGGCCCCATGGGTAACCTGCCGGTCTTGCGGGATCTGGTTGTGGATATGCAACCCTTCTGGAATGACCTCAGCCGGGTGGATCCCTTTGTCAGTACAGCGGGCCGTCGGATCCCAGAGCGGGAATTTCTCCAATCGCCTGCCGAGCGGGATCATCTTAACGCTGCCAGTGGCTGCATTCTCTGTGGAGCCTGCTATTCCGATTGCAACGCCAAAGAGGTGAACCCGGAGTTTGTCGGCCCTCATGCTCTAGCCAAAGCCAACCGCCTTGTGCAGGATAGCCGCGACAGCCGGCGGGAGGAGCGCCTGCAAGCTCAAGACAATCTGTCTGGGGTATGGGGATGTACCCGCTGCTGGAACTGCAACACCGTCTGCCCGATGGGGGTAGCACCGCTGGATCAGATTACGGAACTGAAGCAAGGGATCCTAGCCAGATATCCCAATGAGAAACCGGTTTCTGAAGTCAGCCGTCCGATTCGCCACCGCAAAACCCTGGTGCAACTGGTGCGCTCCGGGGGCTGGGTTGATGAACGTCGCTTTGGATTACAGGTGGTGGCCAATCAAGGACGGGATCCCAAGGGGTTGCTGAGTTTGGCGCCTTTGGGATTGCGCATGTTGGGCAAAGGCAAATTCCCTTTTCGATTTAAGGCTTCCTCAGGTACTGCAACGGTACGGCGGTTGATCGATGTGGTGCGGCAGGAGGGCCTGGAGTGAGCTACTGCCACTCCATTTCTGGGAGAGCCGCCGCTGCTGCACTGGAAGGCTGCAAGCTGGTCGATTGAGTTGCAAAGGGTATCTGTGAGCTTGGCCGTTATCCTACATTTCTAAGGTTCTCCTGTCTAAGGTTCTCCTGGCCCGAAACCAACCTAGCACTCAAAATCTGGTCACCCAACTTGATCTGGTGCAGCACTTCCGTCCCTTCCGTCACGTAGCCAAATACCGCATAGCGGCCATCCATCAGATTCAACCCTGCTGGGGTTAGATCTGGCTCTGCCATGAAAATAAAAAATTGTGAGGAGGCGCTGTTGGGATCCTCTGGGTAGCGAGCCATGGCCACTGTTCCTTCTGCCGAAAAGGGCAGAGCGGGTTCCACATCCCACATGCCCAACTGCTCAAAGGTTTGGCCGTAGTGGGGGATTACCTCTCCTTTGGCGCGAATTTCCAGTGGGATGGTACGGATTTTGCCGGTAGCCGGATCCACATACCCATCGGCAGGGCCAGGGGGATCCCCCGCTTGAATCACGTAGAAATTTTCCACCCGGTCAAAACTGAGGCCATCGTAGAAGCCCCGCTGCACCAAATCGGCGAAATTGCCAGCGGTAATCGGGGCACTGTAGCCATCTAGGGTGATCAACAGGTCTCCGGCGGTGGTTTTAAGCTCCACCTCAGCTCGACCCAGCAGTTGTGGCCTATCCGCATACTCGGCAGGGACATCGTAGGGAAAAGGCCCTAACCAGTTGTCCTCCAGGGATCCCAGGCTAGCCAAGAGGCGGTCGTAAGCAGCGCGGGCGGCCTCTTTGCCCTTGGATTTGCGCTGGGTTTCCTGACTCACCACTTGGAGTTGCTCACGGATGCTGGCCATCTGTTCAGAAGCGGCAGGCAGCTTGGCTTCCGGTAACCCGGCTAGCAACGGGGCTGCATAGCGATCCAGCAACCGCTCCACCAGACGAACATCCCCTCGTACTGCTGACCAACGGTTGTATTTCAGATCAGCATCGATTTTGGAGATCGCCTCGTCCAATTCCAGCAAGCTGGACTCCTGAATGGGTAAGGCTTGTCGTAGGAGGGTACGAGCATCGGTGATGGCATTGCCTTGCGGAAGGGCCAGTGCCGGAATCGCCCAGAAAAGAACACATATCAGACCGATAAGACGGAGCTGTGGCCAGGAAAGTACCCGTTTAACTTGCTGAATCATGATTCGCCACGAAAAGCGCTTTGTTCTCAGCCTGACATCCTTGCGTTACCGGCGGCAAGCGTTGAACCTGTTGATTCGGATATCGGGAGCCATTCAGGGTTAGGGCCGTCAACCGAGGGGAGCAGCTTTGCTACACTCAGAGGTAATTTGCAGGTCGTTTGCTTGGGATCCCGAGTTCAGTAGCTGTGACACTTAGGGATGCTCCCAGCCGAAGGGTGACCAGGTTGCAGGAGCTTGAGCGGTTGAAGAGGGATCCCTGGGGTGAGGAGGACGATTAGGTCATGGTGGCAAAGCAACTGAAGTTCTACTGGAGCCCACAGCATCAACTCTTTAGCTGTGATGGGGCCAAGCTAGAGGGGCATGGCTACATTCAAACCAATCCATCCCATGATTTGGTTCATCTACTGATTGCCGCCAACGGTAATATGCCCTGGCAACCGGTGGAGACCCGGGAGCAAACCTGCTTTGCCGAGTATAACGCGGTGATGCTAGAGCATCTGTTGGTGAATTGTTTCAACACAGCCGCTGTGGGATCCATGACGGCAGAACAAATCATTCCAGAAGCACGCAAGTTTCTCAAGTGGTTTGTTTCCGATCACTATGCTCCTTTTCCCGTTTCCGAAGAAGAAGCCTTTCGTCGTTTTGCCGAACATTTGGACATCGAGTGTATCGTGCGCCTGTTCCCCTATTTTTATAACTTGCGCGCCTGGGAATGGCTCAGCCCTGACTACCGCAACGAGATCTACGATCTTGAATTTACTTCTGAGGATGATCCCGTTCAAGACTCGCCAGAATGGGCAGCAGAAACCAATGTTTTAGAGACCCAAGAACTGGTGAGACAAAAGCTCACAGAGGCTCTGGCAGAGGCAAGGGTACTCAAACCCAAACCGGAGCCTGTAGTTGCCCAATTGCAATCCAATTTATCCAGCCAGAAGAAATGGAAATCCGGGACTGGTTTTAGCTCTGTTTGGGCTTACTAATTGGCCACTACAACAAGACGACGGAAAGACTTTTTGCCCACCTGTAGGATCTTTCCCTCTAGTTCAGCTGAACTGAGAAACTCGGTTTCAGGATCCTCAATTTTTTGGCCATCCAGACGGACAGCACCCCCTTGAATTTGTCGGCGGGCATCCGCAGCACTTTTGCACAAGCCCGATTCACGCAAGATGTAGTTCAGTTTGGCCGGATACTGCAGGTGAACAATGGAAAATTCGGGAATGGATCCCGTCTCTTGAGTGCTCCCCTGCAACACCAAAGATTGGGCTGTCCGCTGTGCTTCTTCTGCGGCGGCAGCGGAATGAAACTGGGCCACAATGGTTTTGGCCAAAAGAATCTGTCGTTCTCTAGGATTATCTGGCAACTCCGTCAACGGGATCCGGGTGAGCAATTCAAAATAACGCTCCACCAGATGATCCGGCACCTTCTCCAGCTTGGAGTACATGGTGAGGGGATCCTCCGTCAGCCCGACGTAATTGTTTTTGGACTTCGACATTTTCTGGTAGCCATCCAAGCCCTCCAACAGCGGCACCGTCAGACAGAACTGCGGCGTTTGTCCTTTCCAGATTTGCAAGTCCCGCCCTGTGAGCAGATTAAACCGTTGGTCGGTTCCCCCCAATTCCACGTCCGCCTCCAAAGCCACAGAATCATAGCCCTGCAAAAGCGGATATAGAAACTCGTGCAGATATACCGGTGTACCTGACTGGTAGCGCTGGGCAAAATCCTCTTTGGCCAACATTTGCCCTAAGGTCATCTGGGCCTGAAGCTCAATCATCTCAGTCAAGGTCAGCCCCGCCAACCACTCGCTGTTTCGGCGCAGTTCCAACCGACCGGGGGTATCAAAATCCAAAATCTGGCGGGCTTGATCCAGGTAGGTACGGGCATTTTCCTCGACTTCTGCGGGTGTCAAACGGGGACGTGCCTCCGATTGCCCCGTCGGATCCCCGACCAGAGCCGTAAAATCACCAATGAGCAAAATCGCCACATGGCCCGCATCCTGAAACTGCCTCAACTTCCGCAAGGCGACAGAATGGCCCAGGTGTAAATCGGGTCGGGTCGGATCAATGCCCAACTTAATGCGCAAAGGGCGGTCCGTCTCTGCCAAGCGCTTGGCCAAGGCTGCTGCTCCACCGGGGAAAATCTCTGCGACCCCCCGCTCGGTGATCTCGGCTATCAAGGGATCCCGGTTAGGGGCAACAGCTTGCGGGACTGATGTTGGCGATGTACTCAAAATCGGCTCCATCCGGCTCGATACACTTCACGATTTTCACTTACACGGGCCTCCCAGGAAAGCCTGTTGAGGGCCTCCGTGCCTGGGGGAGGGTCTGCCCTTCTGTCCCTGTCAATGGGTTTATTGACACTCCCCGCACTGATGTAGCCACTTGGGCGATGCCGGGGTTGATCTTGGCGGGAGTGGGCATGGGTGGGATCCATCGCGGCTGGACCCTGGCGGATCCCTATGGGCAGTATCTTTGGGCCAAGTTGATCTTGGTGTTAATGATCATGGCCCTGGGGGCCCACAACAAGTTTCGCCTAGTACCGGCTTTGCGAGAAGGTCACTTGGCGGTCAGATCCTCGTTGCAGAGCATCGTCCGTTTGGAGGGGGTGGGTTTGCTCATGGTGTTGGCCCTGAGCAGTTTTTTGGTGGCTCAAGCGCCCCCCAGTCATGGCTGAGCTCATGAAAAGGGATCCCTGGCCCGTCCGGTTTGTCAAGAACAGTTGGAGGATCCCCCGATTCACTTGAGCTTTTCTCCCTGTCACCCCGGCCCCAATCAAGTGCGGGTGGAGGTGGAAGGGATCCCGATCCAGGCCTTGACTCTGGGGTTTTCTCTGCCGGGACAAGGGATCCCACCGTTTCATTGTTCTCTTTGGCCGGATCAGTCGGGGCACTGGATCCTGCCAGAGGTACAACTGGCTTTGCCCGGGGAGTGGCAGATTGATCTGGCCTTGTTGGTCAGCGATTTTGAAGCGATTTTGAAGAGCGCCGAGTCCAGTTCAGGGTGGCGCTCTCCCCCCAAAAGGGGTAGCGACTACTCCACCTCAACTCCATGAGCGCTGAAAAAGAGGAAAGCCCCCAACAAGTAGGGGCCAAGACATCAGTATCAGCAACGGATAGGAATGGGGGTTACATCATGCCCATACCGCCCATACCACCCATACTCCCTGGGCCACCCGCCGGGGCAGCAGACTTAGGTTCGGGTTTTTCTACCACAATCGCTTCCGTTGTCAGGTACATTCCCGCAATGGAAGCAGCATTCTGTAGGGCAGAACGAGCCACTTTCGCCGGATCGACGATCCCCTGGGCGATGAGATCGACATAGTTTCCCGTCAGGGCATCGAAACCAAAAGGCATCTCTTTTTCCAATACCTTCTCGACCACCACGGATCCCTCAAGGCCCGAGTTGTGGGCAATTTGAAACAATGGCGCCTGCAAAGCCCGCGAAACAATATCTGCGCCGATCTGCTCTTCCGGTTTCAGCTTCGCCTTAAAGGCAGGGATCCCTTTGGAAAGATGTAACAGAGTGGCTCCTCCTCCAGGAACAATCCCTTCTTCTACAGCAGCTTTGGTAGCATTCAAGGCATCTTCAATACGCAGCTTGCGATCCTTAAGCTCTGTTTCGGTTGCAGCTCCCACTTTGATTACAGCCACACCCCCAGATAACTTGGCGATGCGCTCTTGCAGTTTTTCGCGGTCGTACTCAGAATCGGTAGCTTCCAACTGCTTACGAATTTGTCCGACTCGCTTCTCCACCAAGGCTTTGGTGGATCCATCTGTCACAATGGTGGTCTTGTCTTTGGTCACGGTAATTTTGCGAGCCACACCCATCATGTCGAGGGTGACACTGTCTAGTTTGATGCCAATATCTTCGGAGATCATCTGGCCGCCCGTGAGGATGGCAATATCTTCCAACATCGCTTTGCGTCGATCCCCAAAGGCGGGAGCTTTCACAGCCACCACATTCAACACACCCCGCAAGCGGTTGACCACCAAAGTGGCCAGGGCTTCTCCTTCTACATCTTCTGCCAGTACCAACAGAGGGCGACCTTCACGGGCAACGCGCTCCAAAATGGGCACCAAGTCTTGCAGACTGGAAATTTTGTTGTTGGTGATCAGCAGGTAGGCATTTTCGTATTCCGTCACCAGCCGCTCTGGATCGGTTACGAAGTAGGGGGAAATGTAGCCTCGGTCGAACTGCATCCCTTCCACCAAATCCAGTTCGGTCTCCAAGGATTTGGATTCTTCGACCGTAATCACCCCATCTCGACCTACCGCATCCATTGCTTTGGCGATCATCTCGCCCACTTCACTGTCATTACCCGCAGCAAGGGCTGCCACTTCCGCGATGGTCTTACGGCCCTCTACAGGCTTGGCGTGAGCAGCAATTTGCTCCACCAAGTAAGCCGTGGTTTTCTCAATGCCTCGTCGCAAGCTGATCGGATTGGCACCCGCCGAAATATTTTTCAAGCCTTCCCGCACCATGCTTTGAGCCAGGATAGTTGCAGTGGTGGTGCCATCTCCGGCAACATCATTGGTTTTGGAGGCTACTTCCCGCATCAGCTGAGCGCCCGTGTTTTCTAAGGGATCTGCCAGCTCAATTTCTTTGGCAATCGTGACACCGTCGTTGATGATTTGGGGGGCACCAAACTTTTTCTCCAACACCACATTGCGTCCCTTTGGGCCAACGGTGACTTTGACAGCATTCGCCAGTTGATTGATGCCCTGCTCCAGTGCCTTACGGGCTTCGTCCTTGAACAGAATCAGCTTTGCCATAGAATCCACGATCCTCGTAAATTGGACTGGGCTATTTCACGCCGAGTGCCGACAGCCGCGCAGGGATCCCTGGGGAATCCATCAACCTAACCCAACACAGAGCTCGCACTCAGTTAGCACTCTAAAACCCCGAGTGCCAATCTAGCCCAAAGGCGGGATCCTGAGCAAGATGCCCCGGTTGGACGCTAAGAGTTTCCCCCAATCAAAACATCCGGAAACTGAGCCTGGGCATCACTAATGGAACGGTTGCGTCCGCCATTTTGCCAGTAGTTGATCACTTCCGTGGCTTGGTTGAGCAATTCGATGCGATCCACCTCGCTGATCCAAGTTTTGCTTTCTAGCTCAGCTTTGAGCTGTTCCCAAGCATCATCACGGGGCCAGAAGAAGTAGTGGGTGAGGGGGCTGCGGTTTTTGGCCACCACCTGATCCACGGCAATGGCCAAGTCATTTTCCAGCCACAGGGCTTTCAGGGCAAACTTCGGCAAGGCTCTCTTCTCCTTCGTGTGCTAACCAGCAATCATTCAGTGCAAGTGTTGCCCGATCCAAACCTAACCGGGCAGCCTCCTATTCTGGCACAAGTTTTCCCTAGCTGAGCTTAGAAAGACTTTCTGAAGCGACCGTTCTGGTATCCCGAACGGATGGTAGACCCGTAGATCCGTGCGCTTGGGAACAATCTTGCTCCGCAAGATGTGGAGTCCCATCATCCAATGCCAGTTGAATAGCACAAGGGCTCTACCCAAATCTGGGACAGCAAAATGGTTTAATGGGAGCTTAGCGATCTTTGCAGACCCCTATGGCAGAAACCCTCCTGTTTAATGCTTTGCGTGCCGCCCTAGACGAAGAAATGGCACGGGATCCCAGTGTGTTTGTTTTGGGAGAAGATGTTGGCCATTATGGTGGATCCTACAAGGTCACCAAAGACCTCTATCAGAAATACGGGGATTTGCGCCTGCTGGATACCCCGATTTGTGAGAACAGCTTTACCGGTATGGCGATTGGGGCAGCCATGACTGGGTTGCGTCCGGTGATCGAAGGCATGAACATGGGCTTTTTGCTCCTGGCCTTCAACCAAATTGCCAATAACGCGGGCATGTTGCGCTACACCTCTGGCGGTAATTTTAAGATTCCGGTGGTGATTCGCGGACCAGGGGGGGTCGGTCGGCAACTGGGGGCTGAGCATTCACAGCGCTTGGAGGCTTATTTTCAAGCAGTGCCGGGTTTGAAAATCGTGGCTTGTTCCACCCCCTACAATGCCAAAGGCTTACTCAAGTCCGCCATTCGGGATGATAATCCGGTGTTATTTTTTGAGCATGTGCTGCTCTACAACCTCAAAGAAGATCTGCCGGAAGAAGAATACCTCCTGCCGCTGGATCAAGCGGAGGTGGTCAGAGAGGGATCTGATATCACCATTCTCACCTACTCCCGCATGCGCTATCACGTCATGAAAGCGGTGGATAGTCTGGTGCAGGCGGAGATTGAGCCAGAGGTGATCGACTTGATTTCTCTCAAGCCTTTGGATATGGACACCATTGCGGCTTCGGTTCGCAAAACCCACCGCGTGATCATTGTCGAAGAAGACATGAAATCCGGTGGCATTGGGGCAGAACTGACGGCTCGGATTACCGAAGAGCTGTTTGACGAATTGGATGCGCCCGTGGTGCGCTTGGCCTCTCAGGATATTCCTACCCCCTACAATGGCACGATGGAAGCGGCCACCATTGTGCAACCGGCGGATATTGTTGCTGCTGTTGAGCAAATGCTGTAAGTGCTCTAACTTTCCGTCCGCGCAACCGGCTGGCCAAAATCTCTTGAGGAACCTTGCTAAGATTTGCATGGCAGGGATCCCAGGGTCATGCAAGGCGTACTGCTCATCGTCTACATGTTGTTTGTCAGTGGCCTGATCGCCGTCGTGGGGGATCGGGTCGGCTATCGGATTGGCAAGAAGCGTCTCACCTGGTTTAATTTGCGCCCGCGCCACACGGCTGTTTTGGTAGCAGTGATAACAGGAGTGAGTATTTCTGGACTGACCCTGGCCACCCTGTTGCTTTTGAACCGTTCCCTCTCAGAAGCTCTATTCAGCTACACCAGTCAAATTGCCCAAGCCGAACAGGAGTTACGGGCTCTCAACCGCGAAAAAGCTCTGTTGCAAACAGAGAACGCTGCCCTTAGAGCTGAGCGAGACAGCCTCAAAGTGGATCTTGACCTTTTTCGCAACCAGCAATCGGCTGCCCAAACCCGACTGAGCGAGGTACGCGATCAACTGACGGTGGCCTTGCAGGAGCGACAAGAGGTGGAAGCCAAGTTGGCGGCTGTGAATGAGCAGTTGGCCAATGTGCAACCCAGCCTGGATCAGGCCAATGCGGAGTTGAACGAAGTGAAGGCCGAGGTGGAGTCGGCCCGGCAACAGATTGCCATGCTGGAGGAGCAGAAACGAGCTTTGCAACTGGATCGGGATCAATTGGAGCGCTCTCTGGATGTGGTGCAGGTGGCTCTGAGCAACTTGGAGGAACAGAAAACCCAACTGGAACAGGAGATTGAGCAATTTAATCGGTTGGCGGTGAGCTTACGACGGGGAGAATTGGCTATTTTGGCGGGGGAAGTCTTAGCAACCGGGGTAGTGAATACCCCAGCAGGGGCTGAACCTAGCTCCACCCAACAGCAATTTGAGCAAATTCTGGCCCAAGCGGAACAGCAAGCCCTAGCGCTGGGATCCCAACCGGCCCCCCCTTTGGACAATGCGATCATGATACGCCGGGAGGATGCCGAACAAGCCCTTGAGAAGTTGAAGGAAACCGGCAGTTGGGCGGTGCGAGTTGTCTCCCTCACCAATCGCCTTAAGGGGGAGCCTGTGCCTGTAATTGTGCAAATTTATCCCAATCAACAGATCTTCCCCAAGGGATCCGTGTTGGCCAGCGGCGTAATTCAGCCGGGTTTGGATGAAAGTCAAATTCAGCAGCAACTGCTGGGGTTACTCAACCAGGCCAACCAACGCTCCCAGGAGGAGGGCCTTCTCTCAAATCCGATCACTGGCACAGTTGGGGAATTTTCTCAGGTGAAGTTTCTGGAAATTGTGCAGCAACTGCGCCAAAGCACCACTCCTTTGGATGTGAAGTTGGTAACAGACACAGATATCTACACGGCGGGGCCGTTGCGGGTGAGCTTCTTGATGGAGGAGACGGCTGCCCAACAGACTGACTCAACGCCCCGACGGGCGGAGCTGCCTTGAGTCATGTCCCATTCCAACCCATCAGGCTTATCCCAAGCGCCCGTGGTTATCGGTTTTGATCCGGGGCGGGACAAATGTGGAGTGGCTGTTGTGCAGGTGCAATCACAACTTCAAGTCTTACACCGGGAGGTGATTGCCTCTTCAGCAGCGTTACCCAAACTGCAAACTCTCTGGCAACGCTTTCGGGCAGAGAAGGTGATCCTGGGCAACCAAACGACAGCCCAAACCTGGAAACAGCAACTGGAATCGATCATCCCGCCGCACCAAATTATCTTGGTGGATGAACGCCACAGCTCTCAAGAGGCCCG
Organism: Thermostichus vulcanus str. 'Rupite'; assembly: GCF_022848905.1. NCBI lineage: Bacteria > Bacillati > Cyanobacteriota > Cyanophyceae > Thermostichales > Thermostichaceae > Thermostichus > Thermostichus vulcanus. The sequence continues at coordinate 26,395 of NZ_JAFIRA010000027.1, read as the reverse complement.
TCAGCGCTACTGGGATTTTTATCCACCCCAAGGATGGGAGCGCCTACTGCCCAAAGGACTGCGGGTGCCGGCCAACGCTTACGATGATCTGGTGGCTTTGATTCTGGTGGAGCGGTACTGTCGTGGAGCATCTGAGGGTTAGCCGACGTGAACTCTTGCACGGGATCCTGCTCGGGCTGGCGCTGGCGGGGTGTGGTGGCCCGGATCCGAATGTGCCCTTGATTTTGGCGCTGAAACAATCGATTCCCGGCAGTCTACTCAACGAGTTCCGCCGCAGTACAACCGCTCGGTTTCAGGTGCAGTTCTTGGATGAACGGGCACAGCTATTGGCCCATTTGCAGCAAAGATCTCAGCCTTCAACCCCCGCTAGGTGGGATCCCTTGGGTTGGTTGCAACCTCGCAGTCCTTTGGTTGCTCTCTCCTTGCTAGGGGCGGATGGATTGGAGCGGGCCATTACTTCAGGCTGGCTGGATCCTTTACCTGAAGAACTTTTGGGGGAGAAATGGGCGGACTTGGATCCCCGTTGGCAGCAGGCGGTACAACGAGAGGGGCAAGTTTGGGGAGTCCCTTGGCGATGGGGAGTAACGGCTATTGCCTATCGTCGGGATCGGGTTACTGAACCGATTCGAGATTGGGCCGACCTGTGGAGATCAGATCTGGCGGGCAAAATCACCCTGCCGGATCATCCACGGGAAGTGATTGGCCTCACCCTAAAAAAACTGGGGCGCTCCTACAACGATCCCCTCAACCCTGAGGATCCTGAGCTACGGCAAGAATTGGGATCCCTGCATGCACAAGCTTTGGCCTATACTTCCTCCGACTACCTGCCCATGTTGCGGATTGCCGATAGCTGGGTAGCAGTCGGTTGGTCGCAGGATCTCTACAGCACCCAAGCCAATTATCCCGAATTGGAGGTGGTGATCCCAGCTTCTGGTTCAGCCATATGGTGGGATATGTGGGTACGCCCGCGTGCCCTAGAATCCGAAGACCTAGAATCTTTAGATTTGGGATCCCTTTTTGTGGATTGGTTTCATTTTCTGCTGGATCCAGAGTTGGCTCCCCGTTGGGTTAATTTGAGCGGGATCCCTTCTGTATTGCCAGTGGATCCGGCTCAGTTGTCTTCCCGCTTGCAACAAAGGGAGGACTTTCAGCCTGTTACTTGGCAGCGATCTGAAATTTGGCAGCCTCTTTCTCCATCTGCAGCAGCCTCTTATCTCAATTTGTGGGATCAGATGCGTCAGGGGCTCCTGTAGTTGATGAAAACAGATATGGCTTTAACAGGCACGCTTGAGCAAGGTATTTTTTGCAAAAATCAGGTAAATTTCTCATCGTGATTGACTAACAACGATCAATAAACCAAACTGTTTAGCCCAATGAAACGATCTATGGATCTCAATGCTAGAACTCAGCAACAGAACATGCTAGGTTCAAAGAAACCACCGGGTTAGGGCAGAGGAGAGGACAATAATGAGTGCACAGGCAGTCACAGAATTCTTAACAAAAGTCACAGAGAATGAAGATCTGATGAAAGAGGTCATTCAGGTACTGGATGCAGAAGATGACCGGGAGGCGGTAGCTTCCTTGGCTGCTCAGAAAGGATTTGAGTTCACCCCAGAGGAGCTTTGGGCAGAAGTATATCGCCGTCAAGCAGAGTTCTCTCGTCGTCAGGATCTGGGTGAACTGACAGATAAGGAGATCGTAGACACGGATTTCTTTCAGTCATTACAAGAGAAGGCCAGGCGCTATCGCAGCCGAATCTCATCTGAGCAAAAGATCCCCAAGCCGGAAGAGTCTTGAGTTTTGAGTTTCCTATCTAGCGGAGTCACCCTGTCTCAACACCTCTCAATATGCAGGTCAATATGCAGGGATGCCGTCTTTCTTTTGCCACTCTTCGTCATCTTCAAGACTCTGCTGTTGCCTAGAATGGAAGTAACGATGAGAGTCGGCTGGGAGGATCCGAACATGAAAGCAATTCTTGCAGCAGCTTTGGTTGGCATGAGTGGGATCCCTTTCATGGCCCCTGTGCCTGTCGTGGCTCAGCAGCTTTTTGAACTGGGTGCCTATCGCCTACAGCAGGGAACGGTCATCCCCGTAGGTAGCTTGAACAGCGAGACTCCAGAGTATTTTTACCCGGATACGGTTTATCCGCTTGAGGTTGCCGTCACTCAGAGCATCTACGACTCCCAAGGTCGATTGGTGATTCCGGCGGGCAGTCGCATCCATGGCCAGATGGAGCCAGCTCCTGGGGGATCCCGTTTCGTCGGCACTTCAATTGTCATTGGGGGACGCACCTATAGCCTACGCGCTTCTTCAAATATCATTCATGATGAGAAGGATCCCCGCCAATATTCGGGTGAGGCGATTGTTGCGGATGCTGCCATTGGGGCTGCTGCCGGGGCGGTACTAGGGGCGCTCACAGGGGGGGTTTCGGTGGGGAATGTCTTGGGTGGCGCTGTTGCTGGAGTGGTGGTGGGTAATGTCACGGCTCCTCAGGTGGTGGTGTTGCGTCCTGGGCAATCTTTCAACCTGACCTTGGAGGCACCTTTGAATTTGTGAGGCTGATGAGCTCTTTTATCAGGATCCGCACCGGCAGCGCAAGTGCTCTCAAGTTCTCTTTTGAGACGCTGAAGATCCTTCCCCCTGTGGTTCACTAGGGATCACGCCTCAAATGCTTTGTCCCTATGGTCGCAGAATCGCAATCTACCCCCACCCTCCACACCACTGAGCACACCTTTGCTGCAGGCAGTGAGACCTTCACCTACACAGCACTGGCGGGTTGGCAGACCCTCTACGAGCGGGAAAAACCCGTAGCCGAGATCTTCCATGTGGCTTACTTAAGGCAGGGATCCCTGCCGGTATCGGGTCGCCCGCTGACTTTTGTGTTCAATGGCGGGCCAGGGGCAGCCTCTGCCTATTTGCACATGGGTGCCTTGGGACCGAAACGGATTCAATTTGGACCCAGGGGCAGCCTGCCACCTTCTCCGGTGCGGGTGGTGGACAATGCCGAAAGTTGGTTGCAGTTCTCGGACTTGGTCTTTATTGATCCCGTGGGAACAGGGTTTAGTCGTGCCTTGCCGAAAGACAAAGAGAATGCCGACCCCAGTAAAGCTGGGGATCCCCCCAAATCAGCCAGTCCAGAACCTGCTGGTAAGGCGGAGGATCCCCCCAAAGAAGCCCCCTTCTGGGATGTGGAGCGAGATTTAAAATCTCTGGGGGAGTTTATTCAGGGATTTCTCTCGCGGCAGAAACGCTGGTTATCGCCGATTTTTATTGCGGGTGAGAGCTATGGCGGATTTCGGGTGGCAAGGCTAGCGAAGGAGTTGCAATCGAAGTTTGGGGTAGGTCTATCGGGGGCGATTCTGATTTCACCCGCGATTGAGTTCAGTTTGCTGGAAACGACCGATTACAACCTCACCACTTGGGCAACGCTCTTTCCTTCCTATGTAGCCTCAGCAGCCCACCATGGCTTATCGGGATGGGGAGAAGATTTAGGCGTGTTGTTGCCCAAAGCCGAAGGATTCGCCCAGCAGCAATTGTTGCCCCTCTTGGCGATGGGGGAGGCAATGCCAGAGACGGAACGGCAGAGGATCTATCAAGAGCTGGCGGCAGGGATCGGCCTATCACCCGAGTACGTAGCTCAACAAGGGGGACGGATCAAGGCCACCAGTTTTGCCCGTGAGCTTTTGCGGCCTCAGCGTCAGGTGCTGGGGCTGTACGATGCTTCTGTCACAGCCGTGGATCCCTTTCCCGATCGACCCACCTTTGAGGGATCCGATCCTACCTTGGATGGATTGGATCGCCTGTTTACCGCTGCGATTAACAGTCACTTGCGGGATACTTTGCAGGTGGACACGGAGCTCACCTACCATCTGCTCAATTTTGAGGTGTTCAAAGCCTGGCAATTTAACCAAAAAGGTGAGTTTAAGCAGGGATTCATCGGGGCGATGGACGAGTTGCGCACCAGCATGGCCCTCAACCCTCACATGCGGGTGAACATTCACCATGGCTTTTATGATCTGGTCACGCCCTATTTTGCGTCCAATCATTTGGTGGATTTAATGAAGCTGGATCCGCGCCTGAAAGCCAATCTGACCCTGCAACATTATCGGGGTGGGCACATGTTTTACACCTGGGATCCCTCGCGGTTAGAATGGTTTGCGGCAATGCAGAAGCTATACCGCGAGGCAGTTCCCTTGGATGCAGCCTGAGCAACCTTATGCTGGGGACACAGCTACTGTTGTTTAGCAAATCCGCGTTTACTTCAGGGATGCAGAACATTAAAAGTCTCTAGACTGAATCTAAATCTAAGCTGAATCCAGCTGAAAGAGTAGGGTGCCGACCGCAAGAAAGGCGTTCCGCTCCAGCCTTTCTAACTTCCAGCCCAAAGGTTTGGCCCATGCAATCACTGTCTCAGCAGAACAGGGCACCAGTTCCCAAGGTTTTTGATGGAGATCCACAAACACGTGCTTCAGCATTTTGAGGTTGGGATGGCTTTCTTGGATGGTGAATACCCAGCGGGATCCTGGCTGAACATCGCGCTGCCATTCTTGAGGACGGTTTGGATTTGTTCCTCTTGGGTGAGAATGTCGAAAAAGTCTGAGGCTACCAAAATATCGGCCCGCTCGGAAGCAAGCTCCTTGGGTTCAACCCAAATCAATGGGGAGCAAGCAGTTGTTGCTGCCGCTGCAATTGTTGCTGCTCTAGCGCTTCAAACAAAGCCTGAAAATTGCCTTCGCCAAATCCAGTGGCTCCCCCGAGTCGTTGGATGATTTCAAAGAAAAAGGTTGGTTTTCCAAACAAAGGTTGGGTGAAGGTTTGCAACAGCAGGGGTGCCGGGTTGGGATCAGAAGCAGGCAAGGTGGAATCCAAAAGAACCCCTTGTTCTTGTAAATCCGGCCAATGGATCCCGGCCATTTCCGGCAAATCGGGGCGTCGCTTGCCTTCGAGCATCGAGTAGTACCCTGCGGGCACCTGCAAAAATTCCACCCCACCCCGACGGAGCTGGCGCAGGCTGCTGAGGATATCCGGGCTGTGTAGAGCTACATGCTGGATGCCAGGGCCAGGGTAAGCATCCAAAAATTCCTGAATTTGTGAGGTCGCAGAAGTCGGCTCATTGATGGCCAACTGGATCCCTGCCTGCAGATCCCCGACCACCCAACTTTCTAACCCGGAGTGCTCCGTACCCACACTGTAATGATAGAGGCGCTCCCAACCCAGCATCTGCCCATACCAATCTGCCGCCGCCTGCAGGGATCCCTGCCCAACATTCAACACCACATGATCCAGGTGGGAAAACAAACGCGAGGGATACAGAGGAGCTGAACCTGGCTCTGGAATCAAAGAATGCCTTAATCCATAAGGAGTGCGCAGACATAAACTGGGTGAGGGACTTTCCCTCTCAGCAGGGATCCACCCCACCTCAGCGCCCCGCCTCTGCAGAAGCCCCGCCAAGTCGGACAGATCCTGCTTCCCCACCGCCAATGCCACATCCACAATGCCGGGAGAATGCTGCTGTAGATAGCGATCCACCTCATCCCCAGCATGGGCAGGCTGAGACAGACGCAAGCGAATGGATCCCTGGCAGAGATCAAGGGTGTGGGGGGCTTGCTGCTCGATTTGAAACCCCCAAACCTGGCAAAATTGCTCCTGCCAGTAGGGCAGATCCCATAGATAAAAGTGCAGGTGATGGATCCCTTGGATCCCACTTATGGGTTGGTTCATCGCCGCCACACCTAACCTCTCTGCTGCGCACAGTTGCCTCTTCTTCCTCAGGATAGGCTTGCCATGGGAAAGAGATAAACCGTTACAACCTTTTGCACCAAAGGCAGGCTAGCACGGATGTCTCCGACAGGCTTTTCTTGGTCGGTTTGCCTACGGCACCCTGTTGCTCCGCAACGCTGTCGCAACGGCACAACTGGAGAGCATTAGAGCGCTGTATTGGTTCAATTCATTCAGCAGTCAGGATGGGTTTCCAATCTCTGCAGGATCTCTCCAATCAAACGTTCATCGGCGCGGTGGGTCTCCACTGGCAAGGGGGCCTGTTGCAAGTGTTGCAGGTAGGCTTTGAGATCCTGTCGGGCTTGTTGCCAGCGGCCCAACTGGTAGTACAACAGGCCCCGATCCCGCAATTGTGGCAAGGCCTCTGGGGTCAATAACAAAATCCGTTCCACGGCAGCCAAAGCCGGTTCCAAATCGGCTCGACTGAGGTAAATCTGTTTGAGATTGTTGAGGAGACGTACCAAGATCATACGGGAGGATGTGGGCTGCAAATAGTGCTCCTGCAACGGGATCCCGGGGCCATAAATTTGGCTCAGTCTTTCCTGACAGTCTTCTGGAAACAAAATCTCCCCTTGATGAAAGGGATCCACAAAAATTTCCGATCCCTCAAACAGGGGCCGAACCAAAAAGTGGCCGGGCATACCGACTCCCGTCATGGGAAAATCCACCCGTCGAGCCAGCTCCAGATACAACACCGACAGCGTAATCGGGATCCCGGTGCGTCGGTCGATCACTTCATTCAAAAAGCTGTTGCGGGGATCGTAGTAATCTTGGCGATTGCCACGAAAGCCCAAGTCTTCGAATAAGTAATGATTCAGGGTTTTGAGGATGCGCATTGGGTAGCGCTCTGGGGGCAACCGTTCCTGCAGCTCTGCCGCCATTTCATCCAAAGCGGCCCAATACTCCTCCACATCCAAATCGGGATACGCTTCTTGAGCAATCCACAGGGCCGCCCGACCCAAATCGATCGGATCAGCTTGGATTTCAGCGGTAAACCGTTCGCGGGCAGCCACACTCATATTTTTGTCGTTTTGAACAGAAGCAACTCAGAACAGCAACGTACAAAAACTGGTCAACAGTAATGTCACCGCCGTCAAGAGAAGACTGAAACTCCAGAGCCACAAAGCGGCAATCAGAAGGATCCCGATCACCCAAACCAACAGAGCATTCCAGTAGGGGCGGTTGGGGGCTTTGGATACGTTAATTTTTTGGAAGAAGGGCAACAGGATAAACGATACATCCAGCAGCAGGCGTGGTACCCGCAAATTCTCCGATAACGGCAGATCCCGAACCGCCAAATACAGCAAGCCCCAACTGAGTAAAAGCGGGATCAACAGCAAATAATGGGACTCTGCCAAGAGGGGACGATCCACGACTAGGGGGAAAAGGGGACTGATCCCCCACAGCACATACAAATAAACGTTGAGATTTAGGAGCGGCTGGATGAGACGAGGAACTCCAAGGCGCTGACCTTGCTGACTGGCCCACTGGCCCGCCCCACTCACCTGTGCTTCCACTTTTTGGGCCAGGGATCCGGGTTTGTGAGGGGTTTTGGCTGTCGGGGTGGCTCGCCAACCGCAGTGATCACAGTAGGGAGATTTGTACCGATAGGCCGGGATCGGCTTACCACAGGAGGGACACCGCTGGATTTGCCGAGGTTGGGGAGTAGAGGTCATGACCGCAGCCGTTCACGTGTGCTTTTCACTTCTGCTCTAGCATGCCCCAATCCCGTTCAATTCGCTCCCAGCATGAAGGATAAACCGATACAAGCAGCGCCCAAAGCTGCTCCTGCGATCACCTGGACAGGGGTATGACCGAGCAATTCCTTCAGATAGGGTTCTTTGAAGCTGCCGGCACCTTTTTCTTCAAACCATTCTTCCATGAGGCGATTCAACACCCGTGCCTGTTTCCCCGCCGCCTGACGGATCCCGGCGGCATCGTACATCACCACCAGCGCAAAAACCACGGTAGCGGCAAACAGCAGGCTATCCCACCCCTCCTGCAACCCGACGCCGATGGCCAAGGCGGTGACCAACGCCGCATGGGAGCTGGGCATGCCGCCGGTTTCCACCAACACCCGTAGGTTCACCTTGCCCGACTGCGCATAGGTGAGAATCAGCTTGATGGCCTGGGCCAACAAACTGGCGATCAACGCCGTCCAGAGGACATGATTGGCCATCAACTGTTGCAGCATACGGCTCTCCAGCGCAGGAACTTGAGCGGGGCATCCAACAGAGGAGTAAGGGGTGGTAGGGATCCCATCTTGGCTTGTCCTAATGCTGACGGCGAGTGATGAAATCGGCGAGGGCCAACAGCGGTTCCGCCTGGGAGCCATAGGGGTGCAGTTGTTCTTTGGCGGAGCGGATCAGCGCTTCGGCCTTTTGCCGGGAGGCTTCTAAACCCCAGAGGCTGGGGTAGGTGGCTTTGGCAACCGCTTGGTCTTTGCCCGCTGTTTTCCCCAGTTGCTCGCTGGTGGCGGTGATATCTAAGATGTCGTCGATGATCTGGAATGCCAAGCCAATATCTTGGGCATAGCGGCTCAGGCGCGCCAATAACTGCTCATCTCCACCTGCCAGGATCCCGCCGGAGACCACCGAGATCTCCAGCAACGCCCCGGTTTTGTGGGTATGGATGTACTCCAAGGTTTCTAGAGAGATGGCTTTCCCTTCCGATTCCAGATCCACTACTTGGCCGCCCACCAATCCGGTCGCGGCGACAGCATGGCCAATGCGGGCGATCACCTGCAACACCAACTGCGGTGGTACCCCTTGGGTTTGCCGGGCAATGTGCTCAAAGGCAAAGGCAAGGAGGGCATCTCCGGCGAGAATGGCGATATCTTCTCCAAAAACCTTGTGGTTGGTGGGTTTGCCGCGGCGGAAATCATCATTGTCCATGGCCGGCAGATCGTCATGGATCAGCGACATGGTGTGGATCATCTCTAGGGCGCAGGCGGTGGGCAGGGCCTGTTCAATGGATCCCCCCGCCAGTTCACAGGCCGCCAAACAGAGGATCGGGCGTAGCCGTTTCCCCCCCGCCAGAACGCTATAGCGCATCGCCTCGTAGATGCGCTCCGGGTAAGCAGGAGCTAGGGCTGCCGATAGGGCTTCCTCCACCTGTTGCTGACGCTGGTTCAGGTAGGTTTTCAGGTTGAAGGTCTGGGCAACCAAGCGGGGTTTCCTCTCAACTCGGCAACTGGGGGATCCCTGTCGAACAGTTCCACAACAGGCTCGCAAAGTGACATTATCTCACGTTCGCCCTAGATTACAGGTCAGGATCCCGGCCCAAGCATTGAAGGGGGAGAAAGGAAGTGACTCCAGAAATGAATCATCCATGGAGGTGCGAAAATGGAACCGGCACCCTCCCTGTGTGTGGGCACGATGGGCTGAGCCAGGGCCGTAACGGATGAAGTCTCCCGCCAAAAAGACCTGGTCTTCAATCACCAGATCCCCTTCGAGCATGTAGATCTCTTCCCCCAAGACATGTTGGTGGTGCGGATACACCGCCCCAGCATCGGCCTCCAACAGCCCAACCACCTCCCGAGTTTGCGGGTTTTCGTAAAGCTTGGCAATGCGGATCCCGGGTATGGGGGTTTTCTGCCACTTCAGGTCTGCAGCTCGAATCGAGAAGAAGCTGCTGGGAAGGGGTGTGGCTTGAACTTGCTGGGATAGGCGTTGTTTCAAAAGCAGGTTGAGGAGCGGCAGAGGCAGTACCAGACTCAGCCAGCTGAACATCTTCAAGATCTTCTGGGGTATCGAGCGCCCGAAGAGCGGCGATGTCCTCAAAATCCTATTCTCGACTAGTCACGGCAGCATTCTATCCTCAATCCTCGTTTGAATGGGTTACCCACCGCAAGGCACAACCTCACAACCCTGCTTCCAACCCCCCGCTCATGGGAAAAAAAATTGTAGGAGAGTGTTCTGGTGATCTACTCTGTGCAAGGGACTAGCGTTGGCGCCAGCGTGCTCTCGGCGCAAAGGACTATATGGATACTTTAGAAACTTTTTTTGCCTCTGCTGCACAAGTGGGGCTGGGTCTGGCGGGTTTGCTGGCTGCGCTAACCTTGCTGGCCTGGATCCGCAATTGGCCCTTGAAGTTTTCGCTGGTGGGGTATACAGCCTTCACACTGGTGTTGACGGCTGGGTGCTTTGCCCTGAGCTTGGGGCCAATTTTTCGCTCACGGATCCCAGGGGCCATTCACTACACCACTGTCTATGACCAGGGGGCGGATCGAGCAGTCATCGCCGTCAGTCCTGATATCACTCCAGACCAGCTGATCCCAACCCTGAGGCAGGCTGCCAGCGACTTGGGATCCTCCGGGCGCTTTTCCACCGGCACCTCCCTATTTACCCTAGAGGCTCGCACTGTAATTCACCCGGAACCAGGGGTTTCCGTACCGTTGCGCTTGGGCACCCTGCAACAGCCCTTGGGGATGCGTCTACGCACAGATGAAGAACTGAGCCTGCAGCAGATCCAGCTCGAAGAAGATGCCTTTGCTCAGTTACGCTCCTTCCGTCAGGGTCAGGATTCTGCTTCTGGAGGTATGGCTGAAAAGGTTGCGGCTGAAGGTGTTGCAGGTGTTGCAGGGATCCCCCAATCCTGAGCTGTTAACCACTGGCGCAAATCCTGCCCCACTTGAGCAGGGATCTCCCAGGGGAAAAGATGGGCGGTATTGGGGTAGGCAATCCAGGTGCTGTTGGGTAAGGCTTGAGCAGTGGCAAGGCTACTTCTCAGGGTGATGTGACAATCCTGCTCACCAGCCATGACCAAAGCAGGGATCCGCAACCGGGACAGTTCCCCTTCGCGGTTATACCCCTGTCGGAGGGCGGCGCGTAAAGCCTGGTTCGCCTGGTGGGAGGTGCGTAAATAGGCAGGTAGAGCCGACTGAGCTAAATACCGATAGGCCGTGGGGGTATGTTGCCGAATCAGGTAACGGTAGAGGGAGCGGCGGCCAAAGGTCTCGATGTTCCACTCCCAACCGGGCCAAACCCAGTTGATCAAAGAGGCGATGCCCGTATTCACCTGATCCCACCCATCGGTGGGGGGATGCTCGCTGTGGGGACAGGCGGCGGTGGCCACCAAAACCAAACCCTTCACCCGTTCCGGCAAGCGGAGGGCCAACTCTAGGGCCAGGATCCCCCCCAGAGACCAGCCCAAGACCAGGCACTCCGACCAGCCCAGCTTATCCAGAAGCCGCTGCAAGTCCTCGAGGTGATCACCCATCCCAAAGGGATCCGCCACCTGTGAACGCCCATAACCGCGCAGATCCGGCGCCACACAGGGGTGCAACCCCGCCACCGCCTCCGCAAACACCGTCATACAGTCGCCATCACCCGGATGGCCGTGCAGCATCAGGATCGGCAGCGAAGGGATCCCAGCCCCCCAAGTGCGATAGCGCAACTGCAAGCCCATAAAGCTCATCAAAGCTAGGCGTTGGCCACTTTCTTCGGGGCAGGTTGTAGCTTCACCCCATTGGGTATACAAATTAAGTTTTGATCCAGCACCTGCACAAACCCTTTCGAACGCAGGGATCCCAGTAGACGGGTCACCGTCACCCGGGTAGCTCCAATGGCATCCCCAATTTGGGCGTGGGTGAGCGTCCACGGGAGATACATCCCTTGCTCACAGGGTTGACCATGCTCATCGATCAACAGGGTCAAGAAGCCCTTCAAGCGGTCAATGGCACGCCGTTGACCGAGGTTACCCAGCCAGAGCAGCTTCCGTTGCAGTTGCTGGCGGAAATTTTCTTGCACCTTTTGGTGCAGGTAGGGCCACTGCTCTAGGTCTTGCCAGTAGAACCACATCACCGTTGTGCGCTCGGCATGGGTGCAAGCTTTGAGCTCAAAGCGCTCCTGGTTGCTCAGCTCAAAGGGCAGGCCTGCCGTGATGAACCCAACAAAAACTTCCCGCCGCTCCGGAGTTTGGCTGACCAATCGCACGACACCCTCCTGGGTGATGTACACCAAGCCGGGTCGGGTGGGGATACGCACATCTTTCGGGAAAGTGCGACAACGGTAGTGTTCGTCGGCCCACTGGCAGAGCTCGCGCCATTCCTGAGCCTCTGTTGCCGACGCCATAGCAATGAGTGACATATGATGAACTTCCTGTCGCCTCAGCGACCTGATGGATTTTCAGATCCCACAGCCCAGCTCAAAGGAAGAGGGCGCTAACGGGAAAAACAGCAGATGGGAAACGTGGGGACGGAACAGAGAGGAAGGGAAGCACACAAAAGCTACTTTACCTTAGCTTCATAATGACATCTAGCTTCCTAGGCTGACATCGTACTATTACTGATATTGTTCCCAAAGTTACGTCCAACATTAACCTACGGAAGCCGTAGATTTTCAGGCTTTAAGGCTGACCTCAGATACCAGAGCAGATCAGGAGCGAATCATCTATGATGCAAGAGGCCGGTGTGTGTAGGCCAAGATGAACATTTTGATCAGCAACGATGATGGCATCCAGGCGGCAGGGGTGCGCTGCTTGGCCACGACTCTGGCCCAGGTGGGTGGTCACCGGATCACCGTGGTCTGTCCGGATCGAGAGCGTTCTGCTACCGGTCATGCTCTGACCTTACACAAACCCCTACGGGCGGATCCGGTTCTGGAGGGATTTCCCCCGGAAGTACGGGCTTGGGCCTGTTCCGGTACACCCTCCGATTGTGTCAAGTTGGGCTTGGATGGGCTGTTGGATCAGCCGCCCGATTGGGTGATCTCCGGCATCAACCACGGATCCAATCTCGGTACGGATGTGCTCTATTCCGGCACGGTCTCGGCAGCCATGGAAGGGCTCTTGGAAGGGATCCCCAGTTTGGCGGTGAGTCTGGCTAGCTTTACCCATCAAGACTTTCAACCGGCAGCCCAAGTGGTCCTGACTTTGCTGGAGAAACTGAGCCTGAAGCCTTTGTCTGAGCCGATGTTGTTGAATGTGAATGTTCCAGCAGTACCCGCCTCAGAGATTCGCGGTATGGTCTTAGCGCCGTTGGGCTGGCGCAAGTATACCGATATCTACGAGAAGCGGGTGGATCCGCGCGGCAAAACCTACTACTGGTTGGCGGGGGAAGTGGTGGAAGAGGGGGTGGATCCTCGGTCGGATGTACAAGCGGTGCAAGAACGCTATGTCTCCATTACGCCCCTACAACCCGATCTGACCGCCCGTGCCGCCTTCGACAGCTTGCAGCAGTGGGGCCTCTCCAGCTTCGGCACCTGAGCTCTTGAAGTGAAAAGGGATAGCCCTTAACCTTCAGGGAGTCGCCTCAGGGGCAGCACCAAACAATTTCAACCCCTCCAGTTCCGGATCAAAATCCACAGGGAAGCGGGTATTGGAACTGTAGATCGCCCCTTCTAAAAAAGCACCATTCAAGCTGGCTAGCGACAGATTGGCGCCGCTCAAATCCGCCCCCGTCAGATCGGCCCCACTCAAATCCGTACCGCGCAAATTGGCCCCGCTCAGGTTGGCTTCGCTCAAGGCGGATCCCATCAGGTCAGCCTCACGGATATCGGCAAAGGTGAGGTCACAACGACTCAGATCGGCAGTCCAGAGGTTGGCCCCACTGAGGCTAGCCCCCCGCAGGTTGGTATCTGCAAGCTGACAGGCCCGCAGTTTTGCCCCCCACAACTTGGCATCTTGGAGGTTGGATCCCTCTAGCCGTGCCTGCTCCATCATTACACCGCTCAGGCGAGCTCCTTCCAGGTTGGCCCCTGTCAAATCTGCCCGGATCAAGACCGATTCCCAGAGGTTAGCCTCCCGCAAATTGGCCTCGATCAGCTCTGCCTCCATCAGATCTGCCCCGCGCAACTTGGCCCAGCTCAGATTGGCCCCGGAGAGCTTGGCCCGGATCAGGTTCGCCCCGCTCAAGTTGGCTTCTTGCAGGTTGGCCCCACTTAGGTTGGCCCCGCTCAGGTTGGCGCCGCTTAGGTCGGATCCCTGCATCAGTGCCCCGATCAGGTTCGCCCCCCGTAAATCGGCCTTACTGAAGTTACTGGCGTAGAGATTGGCCTCGCTCAGATTGGCTCCACTCAAATTGGCGAAGCTAAAATAAGCTGCCAGAAGATCGGCCCCACTTAAATCGGCGTCTTTCAGGTTGGATTTACTGCAGTTGGCCCCACTCAGACGGGCTTGGCCCAGATCGATACTGATTAGGTTGGCCTCCATCAGGTTGGCCCCCGAGAGATTAACGCTGCGAAAATAGCGATCTCCCGCCGCATAGCGACTGAGCAGCTCGGCTGCCTCCATGGATTCCCCAGAGTTAGCTAGTGGCATAGTTGACCGCTCTGCGCAACCCTTAAACGCGAACAACAGTAGATTTCTCAGCAGATTTCACAGGCTTGACAGGACTTGGCCCATCCCCTTCCTCATCATAAAGGTTGGGAGGAAACTGTCGTTAGCGCCAGCACTCGCTCTGCAACGGTTTGAGAAACCGGCATCACCGACAATCGTGAGCCCCGCCGCACCACTTCCAGTTCCTCAGGGGTAAAGGTAGCTCGTAACTCTGGCAAAGAGAGAAATCGCCCCAAGACTGCGACAAATTGCACCCGCACCGTATACCAACGGGGATCCGCGCAGCCGGATTTGGGATCGTAGTAGGGGCTGGCAGCATCAAACTGGCTGGGATCCACCACCTGGGTTTCTAGGATCTCCATCAAGCCGGCAATGCCGGGGGGATCGGCATTGGAATGGTAAAAGAAGGCACGATCCCCTGGCTGCATTGCTTTTAAGTAGTTGCGGGCTTGATAGTTGCGCACGCCATCCCAAAGGGTTTGTCCCTCCCGTTGTAAATCCCAGATGCTGTACACACTGGGCTCGGATTTCATCAGCCAGTAGTTCATGGGGAATTAAGCCCTTTGAACGGATGCAAGGCTAGGAGAGGGATCCCGTTGAGCCACAAACCCGACAAAATTTTGCAACATCTTCAAGCCGTAGGGGCCGGATTTTTCCGGGTGAAACTGGGTGGCCCATAGGGTGCCGCGGGCGATGGCAGCCACAGCCATTTGTGTGCCATGTTGAACGGTCGCAGCGACCCAGGTGGGATCCTCGGGCACAACGTGATAGGAGTGGACAAAATAGGCCCACGTATTGACAGGGATCCCTGACCACAGAGGAGCGTGGGGTTGGGTCAGTTGCAATTGATTCCAGCCCATATGGGGAATGCGCAAGCCCGTTTCTGGACGAAAGCGCCGCACCTGTCCAGGCACAATTCCCAAACCGGCGGCATTGCCTTCTTCACTGCTATCAAACAACACCTGCAGGCCGATGCAAATGCCCAAAAAGGGCTGCTGTCGCCGCACCCCTTCCCGAATCGGATCCACAAAGCCCCGTTCTTGCAACTGCTGTATGGCCGGGTCAAAGGCCCCATCTCCGGGCAGCACTACGCCATCAAAATGCTCGAGTCCGACTGGACTTTCGATCAGATGCACTTCTGCCCCAGCGTGTTCCAGCCCTTTGCAGGCAGAATGGAGATTCCCGGCATCATAGTCGATCACCGCCAGTCGCACCGCTCCCATCGGATCCCTCCTTGTGTGGGCTTTATCAGTCTAGTGGAAGATCCATCCTCAGGAGGGGGATAGAGTCCTGCTCCGGGTTCGGCCTGGCCAGGGATCCGAGAATGGACCCAAGCTATTCTGCCAACTGCTAGGCTGGGGTTCTAGCTGCTCGGGTTCTTGCCCTCCGACTCTATGGCTGTTGCAACGGCTCCCCAAAACCCCAAAAACCCAACTTCACCCCCTCAATTGGGCTGGCCGGAAGCGGCTTATCTACACATCCCGTTTTGTCGTCAGCGCTGTCACTACTGTGATTTTGCCACTGGCTTAGGTACCCGCGAACTGATCGAAACCTATGTGCAGATGCTCTGTCAGGAAATCAGCAGCTCCTACCGCTACCGCCACTTGCCTGGGGATCCCAGCCCTCTGACCAGCCTTTTTTTCGGAGGCGGCACTCCCTCTCTGCTCACTGTGGAGCAGCTAGAGCGAATTCTATGCACCCTGCGGGAGAGGATCCCGTTTCACCCCGAGTGCGAGATTTCTTTGGAGGCCAATCCCGGCACCCTGACCCTAGATCAATTGGCAGGTTATCGAGCGTTGGGCATCAACCGCATCAGCTTGGGGGTACAAGCCTTTCAACCGGAGTTGTTGGCTGCTTGTGGTCGCTTACATGGTGTAGAAGAAGTTTATGAAACTATTCAGGATCTACGGGCTGTAGGGCTCAACAATTTCAATTTGGATTTAATCTTTGGCCTGCCTCATCAAACAGTGTCCCATTGGCAGGAATCCTTGCAAGCCCTGATTGAAATTGATCCTCCCCATGTCTCTATTTATGATTTAACCATTGAATCGGGTACCAAGTTTGGCAGACTATATCAACCGGGGGATGCACCTTTACCAACCGAGGAAATGACTGTTGAAATGTACCTGATGGCGCGAGAACAGCTCACCCCAGCCGGTTATTCTCACTACGAAATTTCCAACTTTGCTCGCCCCGGATTTCAATGTCGGCACAATCGTGTCTATTGGGAAAATCGACCTTACTTTGGCTTTGGCATGGGATCCGTTGGCTACGAGGGGGGACGGCGCATTCAACAGCCCAAAACCCTTTACGACTACTTTGAACAGGTGAAAGCTGGGATCCATCCCCTACCGCCTGAAACCGCATCAGAAGAAGCCTGGATGGATACATTAATGTTGGGGTTAAGGCTCGAGGAAGGTTTGGATCTGGCGCATTTGCAAGCCAGTTTTGGTGACAGGAAGGTCGAGCAAGCTTTGGATAGACTGGATCCCTATTTTGAGAAGGGTTGGGCCAGTTGTGATGGAGGTCGGTTGCGGCTGATCCCACCGCATGGATGGCTATTCTCTAACGAGATTCTTAAGGATCTATTTGAGTAGATTCAGGGCGGATTTGCATTCGCCCCTGAGGATATTGAGTGTGGTGTAATTGGGCCAGCAGTTCTGGTTCAGAAGCCGTTACCAACAGAAGGTAGTTGACGTAACTCTTCCCCCAAGCCGATGGAATGGATAGGCAGAGCACTGGCCAAATAGATTGGCGGCATCCTAGCAAGCCGGGATCCCTAGCGCTACCCCAAGATGGGATCCCAAAGCCAGTACCTACCAGTCTTTATCGGTAGTTAACAAACTGCAGCGCCACTGGGTAGTCTTCCTGCTTGAGCATCTGGATTACCGCTTGCAGATCATCTTTATCCTTGGCGGAAACCCGTACCAGATCCCCCTGAATAGAAGGCTGCACTTTTTTGAAGGTATCGCGGATTTGCTTAGAGATTTGTTTAGCGAGGGTGGCATCAATCCCTTTTTTGAGCTGAACCACTTGGCGGACTCGGTTGCCGCTGGCGCTCTCTGGGGGTTGAAAATCGAAAATCTTCAGGGATAAGCCCCGTTTGGCAGCCTTGGTGGAGAGAATATCTTGAATTGAGCTGAGGGCCATGTCGTTGGCAGTGGTAATGGTCAGGGATCCCTCGCCAAGCTCGATTTCCGTCTGTGTATCCTTCAGGTCGTAGCGCTGTTTGATCTCCCGCTGGGCCTGATCCACAGCATTGACCAACTCCTGCCGATCAAAATCGCTAACAATATCAAATGAGTAGGTGGAGGCCATACAACTGAGCTTGACTGTATCTTGACTGCCGTTCAGTATCATAAGCCCTAGCCCCGACAAAGGGATCCCTTGCCTCCCAAGAGGTTAGGACAGAGAGAAAAACTGGCAACAAACTTGCGGAGAACAGTCATGGTCGATGTTGTCTTGATTACGGGAGCTTCTGAGGGTATTGGCAGAGCTACAGCTTTTGCCTTTGCACGTCAGGGGTATCGGTTATCCTTGGCCGCCCGAACCCCAGAAACCCTGAGGCAAACCGCCATTGACCTGGAACAAAGCCTGAATGCAGAAGTGCTAGCCATACCCACGGATGTCACCCAACCCGAACAGGTGCAAAGCTTGGTGGAGAGAACCTTAGATCGCTACGGCCACATCGATTGCCTGATTAACAACGCGGGCATCTGCCTGAGTGGCCCGTTCCTACAAACCACTCCAGACCATTGGCAGCAGCTGATGGCGGTTAATTTCTGGGGCTATATCCATACGATTCGGGCCGTGCTCCCCCATATGCTGAAGCGCAAGCAAGGACAGATTGTCAATGTGGGATCCATTGGCGGCAAAATGCCCTTACCCCACATGAGCGCCTACTGCGCCAGTAAGTATGCGGTCAGCGGACTGACGGAGGCCCTACGCCTAGAACTGAAACCGCAAGGGATCCATGTGATCGGTGTCCATCCGGGCATCGTCAACAGCGATTTTCTCAAACGCGCCATTTTCCTGGATGAGCTGCAGTCCGCAACCTCTGCCAATGACCATGATGCCTCCGATACCGGTAGCCCAGCCCGCGAGCAAATGGAACAGGCGCTAGAGAGTTTCTTGGTCAGTCAGCCGGAGGAAGTTGCCACAGCCATTTGGGAGGCCGTCCGAGAGTCCAAGTCAGAGGTGGTGGTGGGCATGGCACAATGGGCAGTAGGCGCTTACGCTCTCTTTCCTGGCTTGATTGGCCCAATACTCCGGGATGCGTCGAGATGAGTTTTACCCCCTTGTGGGTCATTGTCCGTAATTTTGCAGGCGCAGCAGCGCCGAGAGGGAGGCTAAAGTTAGGTATAGTGTGCTGCATGGAACGATGGCTATGTCTAAAATTATCTACAGGATCAAGGGAGTTTACCCATTGGTTCGGTTCTCGGTTCAGTTTTGAACCGTTGCCCCGTTTCTTTGTCTAGATACTGGCACTTGCAACGGAATTATGGTCGATTCTGTGCCTTCTTCCCCTAGCACTCACCAGCACATCTTGGTCGTCGAAGACCGGGATGGTCGCCGTGACCAAGTATTAGGCTCCTCAAAGTACTTCATCGGTCGGGATTTAGCCAATGACATTTGCCTCAACTCCCAGTTTGCCTCCCGCTACCATGCCATGCTGTTGCGGGTTCCTGCCGATCAAGAGGGAGAGTACTGCTACCGCATTCTGGATGGGGACTTGGAGGGGAAACCCAGCACCAATGGCTTGTTGATCAACGGACAAAAGCTGACTGCTCACCAGCTCAAGCCAGGGGATGTGATCACCTTCGGTCCCGATGCCAAAGCAACTTATAAAATTACCAAAACCCCCTAGGGCCAGATTCCTGGGCAGATAATCTCTGGCGAGATAACTGTCTGCGAATCAGCAGTAGCAAAGCTAGCAGCAAAGCCACCTCTGACAGCAGCGTGGCTAATGCGGCCCCCCGCCAACCCCACATCGGGATCCAAACCCCATTCAGCACCCCATTCAGCCCAAGGGCTAGCAATTGCAAGCGGCTACGGGGTTTCTGCAACCCTGCTCCTGTCAGCATGTGAGAAAGCAAAAGGTGGATCCCTTCTAGCAAAATCACTGGGCTGAGCCAGCGCAGGATTAGGGCTGTTTCTTGGTAGGCGGATCCCAGCACCCAAGGGATCCCGTAGGATCCCAGCGCCAACCCCAGCGTGGCCAAGCTGCCGTACCCCAGCACCCAAGGGAACAGTTGCCAGGCGTAGCGCCAGGCGTGACGCAGCCCTTTTTGCCCTTGCCGACAGATCTCGGCAAAGTGGCTGGTGAGCAGAGCAATCATTGGGGTTTGGGAGAAGTTAATCAGGCGATAGGCCGCACTGTAAAGACCTGCCGCCGCTGCCGAGGCCAACCGGGGCAACAGTAACTTATCCAAATCGGTGAAGGTCTTGACCGCCGCTAACCCCACCGCAAAGTCCCAACCCGCCGTCAGCCGCTCCCGCAGTTCTCGCCAACTTAGAGCCCCAGGCAGGTTCGCCGTCTCCTGTGCCCAGCACCCCGTACCCCAAGCTGTGAGCAGCAGCACAGCCAACACCATCAACCCATACACCACAGACCATTGCGCCAGGGATCCCCACCCCAAGGCCACTGCCACCAACACCGCACTGACTCGGCCCAAAGCCATACCGGTATCGATCAGAGCCACCCCGCCTGTGCGTTCCTGCCCGATCAACTGTCCCTTTTGCACCTCCTGCAACCCAATGAAGAACAAATCCGCAGACAGCAGCAAACCCACCACCAGCGCCGGAGTACCCGCCAACCAAACGCTCAGCAGCGGCCACAGCAGTAGGCTTGTTACCCCACAGCCCAAGCTTGCCAGCCACAGACTAGGACCGACTGCAACTGCCCCAGAGTTGAGGGTTCTGGGAGCATCGGCCGCAGAGTCTGGATAGGCAACCGCCACCGCCCGATGACTCAAGCGTTGAATCAACAGCTCCGATTGCCCAAAATAGCCGAAGGGAGCGGCAAGATTACTACAGGCTAAGATGGCGGAGAACACCCCAAAGGATTCTGGCCCCAACAGCCGCGCCAGCAAGATGAAATAAGCCCCCGACAGACCCAGACGGAGACCATTGCCCACCATCAGCCAAGCAGCCTGCTGCAGCCGTCGTCGTTGCCCAGCTCGATCCTCCTCCGGCTTCTGCAGGACAGGATCAGTTCGCCGATCCATAGTGCCCCTGGACGACCCCACCGAGAGCAACGATACTGAGACTACCTGCCCGGGGATCCGGTGCTGTTTGTGTATGGTTGTGCAGTTTGCAAGTTCTCATGGCCAAACTCTACCCTGTCGGCAACCCAAAAACCTTGTTTTCTCCCCATTCCAGCCCTCGTACCCCGTGTCGGGTTATTCTCTCTCCGCAACTGGAGACCCGCACCTCCCATTGGCAGGGATCCCCGCCGGTCAAAACCGTCGGACAGAACTATCGAGCTCTTGTGTTGCTATTGCTGACCAGCCTGTTGATTGTGGCAGGTTTGGGATCCCGGTTGGCCTATATTCAGCTGGTACAAACCCAGTATTATCGGCAGCTGGCCGATACCAACCGCATCCGGTTGTTTCCCCAGCCGCCGGAACGCGGTCGCATCGTCGATCGCAATGGTGTGCTGCTGGCGGGGAGCCAATTGTCCCACTCGGTCTTTCTCTGGCCGCTGGTGCAGTCGCGGCAACGCTGGCAGGAGATGATCCCGACCTTGGCTCAGTACCTGCAAATTGCCCCGGAAGAAATTGAACAAAAGTTAGAACAGGCGGGATATCGTTCCCCTTTTCCAGTCCGCATCCTGCGCAACGCCAGCCCGCAAGTGGTGATTCAACTGGAGGAGATGAGCCGCGAGCTGCCGGGAGTGATGGTGGAGGCCGAGGCCATACGGTTCTATCCCCATGGCGACTTGGCTGCCCATGTGCTCGGCTACACCGGCGAGATCCCGCAAGAACAACTCCGAGCCAATCCCGACTATCGGCTGGGGGATATCGTTGGCTTAATGGGAGCAGAGGAATTGTTTGAGCCCCATCTGCGTGGCCAGTGGGGGGGGCGCCAGGTGGAAGTGGACGCGATGGGGGAAGTGTTGCGGGTGCTGGGGGAACAGGCGCCCCAACCGGGGAAAACCCTACAACTCACCCTTGATGTGCGCCTCCAGCAGGTGGCGGAACAAGCTCTAGCCAATCGCAAAGGGGCAGTGGTTGCCATGGATCCCCGCGATGGGTCGATCCTGGCCATGGCCAGTTATCCCACCTTTGATCCCAACCTGTTTTCCAGTCGCATCACCCAAGCCCAGTGGGACGCTCTACAGCAGCAGGAATTTCCCTTCCTCAACCGAGGCCTGCGGGCTTATGCCCCTGCTAGCACCTACAAGATCATCACCACGGCCGCTGGGATTGAGTCGGGAGTCTTTCCACCGGGTACCGTGCTGCAAACAACGGCCTATATTCAGGTGGGGGGGTGGCGCTTTTGGGATTGGAACCGGGCTGGGTTTGGGCGGCTCAACTACCGGCAGGCCATGGCCTACAGTAGCGACACATTCTTCTATCAAATTGCCCTCGGCACCAAAGTCGGCCCCTTACAGGAATGGTCGCGTCGGTTTGGGCTGGGTCAACCGACGGGGATCGGCTTGAAGGGGGAAGCTCTTGGTCTAGTCCCGGATGTCGATTGGAAACAACGGCACTGGCGGGAACCCTGGTATGTGGGCGATACGGTCAATATGTCCATCGGCCAGGGGTTTGTTACGGCTACACCTTTACAGATGGCGATAGTCACAGCAGCAGTGGCCAATGGGGGTTGGCGGGTACGCCCCTTACTCTCGCAGCAAGTGATCCCCGAAAACCCAGTGCCCCTGCGCCAGCCGGTGGGCATGTCTGCAGCAACGCTCCAAATTTTGCAGCAGGGACTGCGGGATGTGGTGGTCTACGGCACGGGTGGCAATGCCAACTTAGGGCCAGGGTTCCCCCCGACAGCAGGCAAAACCGGCACAGCAGAAGACCCGCCCCGACGCTCCCACGCTTGGTTTGTCGGCTATGCCCCCTATGACCAGCCGGAGCTGGTGGTGGTGGTGTTCTTGGAGAATAGTGGCGGTGGGGGCGGTGCTCAGGCGGCTCCGGTCTTTCGGGAGGTGATGCGGGCTTATTTCCAGCCAGAGTCTTGATCCGTCTGGATCCCAGCATTTTCCGTGGGATCCAGGCCAGATCGGTATAAAATCTCTCAAACAGAGACTCTTTTTTGCCCAAAAGCACATTAAGAGGCTCGAAAACCCGTTCCCCAAGAGGCTTCTGCCCTAACTTAGCTGTAGAATATGTCAGTGATTTGGAGTCGAACTGCCACAATCTTGCCAGTTGCAGGGCAGGCTCCGTTCCCACAAACCGATAGCGCGAGCGTGCCGCAAGGCAATGACGCTCTGCGTTGTTCGGAGGACGATCCAACCCTATTGCCTAATCATGAGGAGATCAGGATGAACAAGGCAGAGCTTGTTGATGCCGTCGCTCATCGCGCTAATGTGACCAAAAAGGAAGCTGATGCTGTCATTTCGGCAGCACTGGAGATCATCGTTGAAGAGGTCGCCTCCCGCGATGAACATGGTGAGCCAAAAGGGAAGGTGACCCTGGTGGGCTTTGGCTCCTTTGAGGCCCGTAAGCGAAAAGAACGGGAAGGCCGCAACCCGAAAACCAACCAGAAAATGTTGATCCCAGAAAGTATTGTCCCTGCTTTTACTGCAGGCAAATCTTTCCGCGACGCAGTGGCGGGCGTGAAGTCTTGATAGGCCTATGGCACTCTAGCGGGATCCAACTGCGTGCAACCTGGGGAGTCATGATTGGGTTGCGGGGCAAAGCTAGATCTGGGTAGGGATCCCTTCTCAAGGCATGTCTTGGCCTCAGCATGGTGGCAATCGCGCTTGGGGAGCAGCTGTTGCTGGCTGTTCTCCCAGCGATATTCTTGATTTCTCAGCTAATTTGAACCCACTTGGCCCACCGCAGTCGGTTTTGCAGGCCCTGGGCAAAGCTTTGTCTGAGCCGGATCCGGTTGCCATCAGCTGCTACCCAGACCCTGACTATCGGCGGCTGCGCACTCGGCTAGCTGAACATTGGAGGGTTGATCCCGATTGGATCTGCGTGGGCAACGGGGCAGCAGAGTTGCTCACCTGGGCGGCGCGAGATGCCCAAGGGGGAGAGGTATGGTTACTCAAGCCTGCCTTTGGGGACTATGAGCGGGCCCTCTGGGCGGCAGGAGCGGTGATCAAGCCCTTGAGGTACCCTTTTCCAAATGAACAGGGATCCCTAGGCTTGGCAGAGCTGCTTCGGCAATCGGGCAGTAACCCGGCAGGGCGGATACTGTGGCTGAACAACCCCCATAATCCCAGCGGTGGGTTGGCATCCCGACCAGAAATTCTGGACCTGCTGCCCCAGTTTCAGCAGGTGATGGTGGATGAAGCCTTTATGGACTTTCTGCCGCAGGACGATCCCGAAGATCTGCCTCAGCCTGATGCAGAAGAGCCTGGTGCAGAGGTGGGAGCAAGGCAAGCCCTAAGCCAAACGCTGATCCCTTACCTAGCGGATCATCCCAATACGGTGGTGATTCGCTCCTTGACCAAGTTTTATACTCTGCCAGGGTTGCGCATTGGCTTTGCCGTCGGACACCCGGACCATTGGCGGCGCTGGCAGCGTTGGCGGGATCCCTGGAGTGTTAATGGCTTAGCATCGGTGGCGGTGGAGGCGGCTTTGGCAGATAAACCCTTTCGTCAGCGCACCTTGGCGTGGCTACCCGTTGCCCGGGAACACCTACGCAAAGGGCTACAAGCCCTGCCAGGCTGGGATCCCTGGCCCAGTCAAGCCAACTTTGTGCTGGTGCGCTGCCCGGGTTCGGCAACCCAAATCCAGCGGGCCCTGCTACAACGGTATCGGCTATTGGTGCGGGACTGCCGCAGTTTCCCGGAGTTGGGGGATCCTTATTTGCGTATCGGCCTGCGTACCCTGCCCGAGCAAGACCAGTTGCTATCCGCCTGTCGGGAAATACTGGAAAATGGCTAGAGGCATTGAGCTTCAAACCTCCTGAGTCAGGGATCCCGATGAGTGAAGCGGTAGCTGTCTGGCCGGAATGTGGGGCCTCCATCGTGCGGGGGGTGGCCCATTACAGCGATCTGGACTTGCTCAGAGCGTTTCAGCAGCAGCCGGAGGTGGCTCGCTATTTTATCTGCCTATTTTGCCGCTACTGCAGCTGGGTGGATGGGGTGATCGCGGAGCAGGTGTCGCCGGAGCAGTGGGCTGCTTGTCGAGAGCAGGTGTGGCTGCGGCTCTATCCGCGCCTGCAACGTCTGGATGCCAACAGTCTCTTGAGTGGGGATCCCGAGGCTGAGGTTGCACCGGAGCCTACTCTCAAACTCTGGCTGGCAGATCAAACCCGAGAACTGGCGCATTCTTTTGTCGGCATAGCTTTGGAAGAAGCCCCTGAACCAGCCCAACCCTATCTCTCCCCCGCCTTAGCCTGTTACTTAACCACTGGCCTAGAAACCTTGCCAGGGGATATGCGTTTCATTCTGCTGTTGCGGGATCGTTTTGGCTGGTCACCCGCCCGTATCGCTGCCCAGCTCAAGGCTGACGGATATTTCCTGGCCCCTGAAGAGGTGGATGCCATTGTGGTTTCTGCTCGCCAGATTCTGTTTCAGTACTTACCAGCGGATGTACGCGCCCTCTACCTTGCGGCAAAGCCCTAGAAGAGGAATGGCGGTCTGTGGCATGGTGATAGAGTAACCCTTCGCTACGGGTGGACTCTCCTGTTAAGCTATTTCCGGCTGCATTCCTAGATTGGGCACAGATTGCTGACCCCTGATTCTTCCATCTATTTCATCTATTTATCGAGCATGGGCTGTTTATGAGTCCTTCCTCTTCCCCTTTAGACGCGACCCGATCCTTCGGTCGACCGGCTCTGAGTCCGCCTTCATCTCGGCAGCAGGCGCAACCTATGCCTCACCTCTCGCTTCAGCAAGCTCTGGCTCAGATGCATCTGGATATACTGCAGGAATTGGAGCGGTTTCGCCTCTGGCAACGTCTGCAGCGAACGGCCACTTCCCCTTCTCTGAATGCGATGCCTTCTCAGATCACGCCTGACCCAAGCCGATTCCAGCGTCCTGGACAGCCCAAGCAACAAGGTGCCTCGGTTCAGCGTTCTTCACCCGTGCTGATTCAAGAGGTCGTCGAGGATCTGGAGGTTGAGGAGACGCAACCGTCTGGC
This sequence comes from Thermostichus vulcanus str. 'Rupite', assembly GCF_022848905.1. Classification (NCBI taxonomy): domain Bacteria; kingdom Bacillati; phylum Cyanobacteriota; class Cyanophyceae; order Thermostichales; family Thermostichaceae; genus Thermostichus; species Thermostichus vulcanus. The sequence continues at coordinate 1,072 of NZ_JAFIRA010000027.1, read as the reverse complement.
GGAGTTTTTTCTCCCTGGGTGGTGTTGTTGCTGTGGGCTCTCTCCTGTGCCGGGATCGGGTTTGGGGTACGGTGGCTGATTTGGCCAGAAGAACTGTCTCTTCCCCAGACCAGCAGTTTGCCCACCACCACTGAGCCAGAGATCCCCACCGAGGTCAATTTGGCCCAGTTGCCCCTAATCCCGTTGGGGCCAGTGGAAACCCCAGTCGGGGAGGAGTTCTATTCTGGCGGTTGGGATCCCGGTCGGTTGGCACTGGGGTTGGCGAGTACCCCCAATTTGCAGGACTTGCAAATCGACCCCCTGCAGAACACCCCCAACCTATTGGATAGCTTGCAAACGGATCTGGCCTCGCTTACGGATACAGCCTCTTCTGCTGAGCAAGAGCCAAGAATGGTCGAGCAATTGGCCGCCACTTTGGAGCGCCCCTCCCAGGAAGCTGAACCGGCGGTGACCTCCTCTCTACTCACCACCGATAGCCATTTGGACTCCCTCGGGCCGAATCGGGGGGAGGGAACCTTCTTGGTTTTGACCACCTATTTGGGGGATGAGAGCTTGGCGCGGGCTCGGCAAGTTGCCGAGGGGGCCTTTGTGAAGGATGTGGACGGCCAGAAGTTTGTGCAGTTGGCGGCTTTTGAGCAATTGGAATATGCCCGTTATCACGCCGAAACTCTTAAAAGTCAGGGCTTTAACGTCACCATTACTGAACAGTAGATCCTGAGAAGGGTTGGATTGGCCCACTGGTGCCTGCCTCCGGGAGAGATCCCAACCCGAACCCTAGAACGCCAACCAATTACGCCTCTTTTGTCACTCTAGGCAGAGGAGAACAGGATTGAGGTAGACATCCAAGGCCATCGGGATGAATTTAACTTCTCGATGAGTCGAGATAGACCTATCGATAGTTCAGGAATAGTATAAACTCTCAACCAACTCGCAAGATTGCTCAACTAGTTCCAAGGCTCAATCAGCAAATGCAGGTTGTTCAATTGGCTCTTCCAACTCTTTCCCTCTTCCCACCTCGGATTGTTCCTGAATTCCTCCCTAGATTCTTCTTCTCTAGATCTTGTCTTATTCT
>NZ_JAFIRA010000026.1 GCF_022848905.1 Thermostichus vulcanus str. 'Rupite' | reverse complement strand
ATAGGTAGGGTCGGCTCAGGGGATGGGGTAGTTGGCAATCCCCTGAACTCCATGAATACCTTGCAGTCTAAGGTTGCAAGGGGCTAGAAGGGAGAATCCCCCGGTTTCTAACCGGGGGAGTGTCAAACCCACACAGTCAAAAGGGATCCCTATCCTGAGTTAAGGGATCCCTTTTGCTTTCTAACTTTCTTCTCTGAGCTTCAGCCCAGACATAGCATCAGTAACTAGACCTAGATAACTAGGATAACTAGACCTAGATAAAAGGCATCAGTCGCTGGACTTGCTAGAGGTTTGCACATACAGGATTACCAAGAAAATAGCGGGCACCAAAATCGCCAAGATCGTGGCCAGAAGGCCCAAGTAGTTTGTTTCCATAGCTTCACATGCCGCGAACCCAACTGGCAGTCAGCATATCACTCTCAGGTACAGCTTGCGCAGAGAGGAAGAACAGAGGGCCTGTTTAGGGTTTGGTCTTGACGGAAACATCCCCCAGCACCTTGGTCTGGCAGGCGAGACGGTAATTGTCGGGTTTGCGCTTGAGTTTGCGTTCTTCCGCTGGGGTGCGTGGGGAGAGATTTTCCAAGCCCTCCACGATCTCCACCACACAGGTGCCACATTGGCCGTTGCCGCCGCAGTTCATCAGCTTGGCCATCATTTTGTAGAGATCGATCTGGTTTTCCAGCGCCTTCAACCGTAGGTTGGCGCCATCAGCGACGAAGATCTCTTGGTTTTCGTTGACGAAGTGGATCGTTGCCATAGAGTTGTTAGGCCCACTACACCTTTTAGACTGAGCTAGAAAAGCACTTGTATTTGCTAAGTATTGTTACATTTTAAGTCATGATTTTAATCTTTGTCGAGAGATCTGGGAGGATGATGCCAAACAAGACGGCATCCTGCCTGAAACCGCTCAGGTCGGTTGCGTTTCGTTATACTGTTTGATGCCCGTGATGAAGATTCTGAGAGCGATATCCTTATCGGGTGCGCTTAGGGGTTCAGGCGGGTGCGGCACCCCTCGACACTGAAGAGACTGGCTAGAGAGACTGCTCAAGTCGGGATCCCAGGTGAAGATGTTGGCTTAATTTTTGACTGGATATCGCGCAATTGTTGGAGAACGTGGAGGACCGAACTTTATGGGACTACCGTGGTATCGGGTCCATACGGTTGTACTGAATGACCCAGGTCGTCTGATCTCGGTGCACCTCATGCATACCGCTTTGGTAGCAGGTTGGGCGGGATCGATGGCGCTTTATGAAACTGCAATTTACGATCCGTCGGATCCTGTCCTGAACCCAATGTGGCGTCAGGGCATGTTTGTCATGCCGTTTATGGCTCGCCTTGGGGTAGAAAACTCCTGGGGTGGTTGGAATATTTACGGCGAGAGCGTCGCCAATGCAGGCTTCTGGACGTTTGAAGGGGTAGCCACTGCCCACATCGTCTTGTCAGGTCTGCTCTTTTTGGCTGCTTGTTGGCACTGGGTGTACTGGGATCTGGAGCTGTTCCGGGATCCCCGCACCGGTGAGCCGGCTTTGGATTTGCCGAAAATGTTTGGCATTCACCTATTGCTGGCCGGGATCCTCTGTTTTGGATTTGGTGCTTTCCACCTAACCGGGGTATTTGGCCCAGGGATGTGGGTGAGCGATCCCTATGCCACCACAGGCCATGTGCAGCCGGTGGCACCGGAATGGGGCCCTGCTGGGTTTAACCCCTACAATGCGGGCGGTGTGGTTGCCCATCACATTGCTGCTGGGATTGTCGGTATCATTGCGGGCTTGTTCCACCTCACGGTTCGTCCGCCTCAGCGTTTGTATCGTGCCCTGCGGATGGGGAATATCGAGACGGTGCTCTCTAGCTCCATTGCCGCCGTGTTTTTCGCAGGGTTTGTGGTGGCCGGTACCATGTGGTACGGCAGTGCCACGACCCCGGTGGAGCTGTTTGGCCCAACCCGCTACCAGTGGGATTCCGGCTACTACAACCAGGAAATCAACCGCCGGGTGAATGCTGCTATGGAAGCCGGTATGACCCGTAGCGAGGCCTACGATTCTCTGCCGGGATCCCTGCTGTTCTACGACTATGTGGGCAATAGCCCGGCCAAGGGTGGTTTGTTCCGCGCTGGCCCCATGAACAAAGGGGATGGCATTGCGACCGAGTGGCTGGGTTATCCTGTGTTCCGCGATCAAGAGGGGCGGGAGCTGACCGTACAGCGCTTGCCTAACTTCTTCGAGACCTTCCCCGTCATTTTGCGGGATGCCGATGGTGTGGTACGGGCAGATATTCCCTTCCGGCGAGCCGAGTCTCGCTACAGCTTTGAGCAGGTGGGGGTGACGGTTGAGTTCTTTGGCGGCAAGTTGGACGGCCAAGTCTTCACCGATCCGGCTACCGTGAAGAAATACGCCCGCAAAGCTCAGTTGGGGCAGTTGTTTGAGTTTGACCGCGAAACCCCGAAAGCGGATGGTACCTTCCATACCAGCCCAAGGGGATGGTTTACCTTTGCCCATGCGGTTTTTGCGTTGCTCTTCTTCTTCGGTCATATTTGGCATGGCGCCCGCACCCTGTTCCGGGATGTGTTTGCCGGTATTGACCCAGATATGAGCGAAGAGATGGTGGAATTTGGTGTCTTCCAAAAAGTGGGGGATCCCACCACTCGCAAAGCCCAGGAAGCCTAAGGCTCTGTTGGCCTTGCCTACTGCCGTCGGCACTCTGTTCTGAGATAGGGATGGAGTGCTGACGCTTCCGAGTTAATCTGAAATCAAGCCCATCTTAAAAAAATCCGATTCGGAGGTTTCGTATGGAAGCCATTGCCTACACCTTTATCCTGTTCCTGACTCTGGGCGTTCTGTTCTTCGCTGTTGCCTTTCGAGAAACCCCCAGGATCACCAAAAAGTAATCTGAGAGTTGTTTGAGGGAGCTAAGGCCACTGCCCAATGGGGTCTGGGATCCGACAAGTTCCCTTTCTAGCAAGCCGGCGGGGATCCCTCCGGCTTTCTTGTTCTCGGTAGGGGTGTAGATCTTTTGGCGCTCCAATTGGAATTCTCAGCATTTTGGCGGAGAACCCTTGCCCCTTGACCTTCTAAGATCACAGTGAAAGTCCACAGTTAGATAAACCATGGCGACAGTGCTGCTGGTGGAAGATGATCCCGTTAATGCCCGTGTCTTTGACAAGGTCTTGCGGCGGCGGGGTGGCTTCGAAGTCTTCCACAGTCAGAATGTGGAGCAAATTTTGCAGTTGGCCCAGGGGCATGAGGTGGATGTCATCCTCCTGGATGTTTCCCTGTCCCAAAGCACCTTTCGGGGTGAGGCGGTGGATGGGATCCGCATTGCCCAACTGTTGAAAGAAAATCCCAAGAGCAACTCCATCCCCATCATTTTGGTGACGGCCCATGCCATGCGAGGGGATCGGGAGGCCTTTTTGGCCCAGAGCGGGGCAGATGGCTATATTGCCAAGCCGGTGGTGGATCACGAAGACATGGTGAACCAGGTACGTCAGGTCTTGCCCCAGTCCTTACAGGAACCGCAGTAGGCTTGAAACCCGCTTGGATGTCCACCTGTCTAAGCTGCCAAGCCCTGCAGAATCGACTGCCAAAGGGGGATCCCATCCTGTCCTGGTAAATCTGGATCGGCGGCCCGTTCTGGGTGGGGCATTAGCCCTAGCACGCGACCGGAGGGGCTACAAAGGCCAGCAATCTGATCCAGGGATCCATTCGGGGAAACTGGGTCATAGCGAAAGACGATTTGCCCCTGATCCTGAAGCTGCTTAAGGGTGTCTGGATCACAGGTGTAGCGGCCTTCTCCATGGGCAATCGGCAGGGTAATCGTGGCTCCGGCGGGATAAGCACCCGTCCAGAGCAAGTCCTGTCGTTCGATGCGCAGGCCGACTCGGTCGCAAATAAAGTGCAGGTTAGCATTGCGCACCAGTGCCCCCGGCAGCAGGCCCGCCTCCGTCAAGATCTGAAAGCCATTGCAAATCCCCAGCACATAGCCCCCCCGCGCCACATGCTCCTGCAGGGATCCCATCACGGGGGCAAAGCGAGCGATAGCCCCGCAGCGGAGGTAATCCCCGTAGCTAAAGCCCCCTGGCAGCACCACCACATCCAACCCCGACAAATCCCGCTCTGCATACCAAATCAGGCGAGTGGGACAGCCCAGTAACCCCCGCGTTACCCAGGCTACATCTCGGTCACAGTTGGAGCCAGGAAAGACGACGATACCAAACTTAACGCTGGACATAGGGATCCCTAAAGACAATCGCAAGACCATCGGCAAGATTCATCAAGAACCGACAGGCTCCACCCGAATGGCGTAGGTCTCGATCACCGGATTGGCCAGCAGTTGATCGCACAATTCCCCCACCCGTTTCTGCGCCGTTTCCGCATCCGGAGCTTCCAGTTGCAGTTGAATATGCTTGCCGATGCGCACCTGCTGCACTTGGGTATGGCCCAACTGATGCAAGCTGGACTGCACCGCTACCCCGGCGGGATCCAGCACAGAGGGGCGCAGGTGGATCTGGATTTGAGCCTGGAACTGCATAGAATGAATGTTGGATCTGCTACAAGTGTAGCAGCCACACTGTCACGGCTTTGGGTCAAAACATGGATGCATTGCGAGTGGTGGCCATTGCCCAAAACGTTTTCCGGGAAACAATTCGGGATCGGATCCTCTACCTGGTGATGCTCTTTGCCGTGGTCATGCTGGGAGCCATTGTTTTGCTCCCGCAGGTGGCCAACCAAGCCCACAACAAAATCATTGCGGATCTGGGGCTGGCGGCGATTCATTTTCTCGGCTTGATTGTGGCGATCTTCGTTGGCACGGGGTTGGTCAACAAGGAAATCGAAAAACGCACCGTCTATGTGTTGATCGCCAAACCGATGAGCCGAGCGGAGTTTATCGTTGGTAAGCATCTGGGGCTAGCAGCCTTGTTGTCGGTGCTGCTGGCAATCATGACGGCTATTTTCCTGCTGGGCCTGTGGCTGGTACAGGCGGAGATTCCCCTGTTGGCCATTCTCTGGGCGGCAGTGTTTATCTTCCTGGAACTGGTGCTGATTGTGGCGGCAGCGCTGCTGTTTGGGGTGTTTACCTCCTCGATTTTGGCTACCCTCTACACGATTGCCCTTTTTCTCATGGGACACGCCAGCCGTGCCCTGCTGCAACTGAGCAATTTGGTAGAGGATAGCGGATTGAGCAAGGTGTTCGAGGTGATTTACTTGGTCTTGCCGGATCTGGAACGCCTGAATCTGAGAGATGCCGCTGTTTACGGACAAATTCCACTGCCGGGAGAATTGCTAGGGGATGCCTTCTATGGCTTGGTTTATACAATCCTGCTGCTCATCCTGGCGGTGTTGGTGTTTGCACGGCGTCAATTTTGATTGTGCGCCCAGTTTGCGCCCAAATCTTGAAATTTTGCTCCTTTATTCCCTCCCCTCATGCGGTTTTTTCATTTTCATACCCCTGAACAGGTGCCCCTGTCCGGGATCCCTGATTGTGCGGTGGCCATCGATGTGTTGCGAGCCACCACCACTATTGCCACGGCGCTGGCGGCTGGAGCAGAAGCGGTACAGGTGTTTGCCCACTTGCAACAGCTCCAGGAGGTGAGCCAAAGCTGGCCGGCCCCCAAGCGGCTGTTGGCGGGGGAACGGGGAGGCAAAACCGTGGCAGGTTTTGATCTGGGAAATTCTCCCCTGGACTACACACCGGAACGGGTTCGGGACAAGCGCATTTTTATGAGTACCACCAACGGTACCCGCAGTCTGCAACGGGTGGAAGGGATCCCGGTGGTGATTACGGCAGCCCTGGTGAACCTAGGAGCTGTGGAGGCTTTTCTGAAAGCAGAGGGGTTTGAGGAGGTGTGGCTGGTGGGATCCGGCTGGGAAGGGGCTTTTTCTTTGGAAGACACCGTCTGTGCCGGGGGGATTTTACATCGCCTGGGGTGTCAGAACCATCTGGAGCAACTGGGCAACGATGAGGCGGTTGCCGCCTTGGCCCTATATCAGACTTGGCAGGGGAATCTGCTGCAATTGTTGCGGTGCTCCAGTCATGGGCAACGGCTTTTGGGGATTGGGCCGGAGAATGAGACGGATCTGGCCTACTGTGCCGATGTGGATCGCTTGGCAGTGGTACCCCGACAGGTGCAGCCGGGGATCTTGGCCAGCGTTAGCTAGGTTAATAGGCCAATCGATTCCGTGATTCCCCTAACTACCCCGTGGGTTGAGAGGGAGGGTCAATGTCCATCCGAACAGGGCCCCTGACAAGTTTTTCTTGGCGCTGGTGCTTGGCCAGTGGGTTGGGGGGTGCTGTAGCAGGATGGCTGGAGGGATCCGGCTGGCAGTTTTCGGCCACGCTGCTGCTTTTGGGGTTTACCGTTGGCTTGGCTCAGAACCTTTGCTGGGTTGGTTTCCGTTCTCCCGTGGGACTTCCCCAGGTTGTAGGATCCCATCCCCGATTGGGTTGGCGTTGGCTGGTCATTACGGGCATGGACTGGATCGTGACAGGATGGGTTGGGGTGGCTGGCTTACGGTGGGATAACCGGCTTCTGGCTGGCTCAATTTGGCGGGATCCTTCTGGACAAGCCTCCGGCTAATCCTGACTAAAGTCCTCTGCCTGATGCTCTGAGGATTTCAATCCCCTCCAGGGCTAGGGGGCAAATCAAACAGAACTGTGTTCATATAGCGCTCTGCCCATTCGGGGCCAAAGGCTTTTTCCAAGACGCGGCGGGTACGGTCATTTTGCTGTTGCTGGCTGCAGTAGCGGTGTTGCCCTTGGTAGTTGGCCAGAATCTGGCTGGGATCCGTCTGGGGGGGGATTTCTTGGGCAAGCTGACAGTGAATGGCCAGGTAGCGGCTGGCTAAGGCCAGGAATTGATCCGCTTCTTCGGCATCACTGGGGCGAATAAACAGACAATAGGGGGAGAAAATACTCCCCCACTGGGGTAGCTCTCGCCGGTGCTGAAACAGGGCCAAGCGGGATCCGAGGGCTTCTAATGCCTGGACGTAAGGTTCCGGCAAGCTGGGGGTGACCGGAGATAAATCGACAATGGCGGCGCTGACCTGCCCCCGACCGGCCACAATGTCACAGCCAAACATCGGCAGCGGGTACTGCGGCTGCGGGAACATGACGCAATGGAGAATATCTAGGTTTTGTCCGGCACGGGCCAGCTCAAGGTGCAGCTTGCGAAAGGGATCCCCTTGGTAGCAGCGGTTTTCGATTTGCAATTTCTCTCCATCCAGGCGACCTTCCACATAGCCCAGATCCTGCGGCAGATCATAGGGTGCGAGGGTGAGATTGGATCCCCAAATGTTCAGGATCGCCTCCGACAGGCGCTGAATCAGAGGATGCAGTTGAGTTTGTAGAGCAGGCGCGGTGAGCATGAAAAAAATAGAAACCAGAATAGAAACCAGCAGGGGATCCCTTTTCCACTATCCCACCCTTTCGCCAAGGGGATCCCAATCCATTTGCCGGAGGGGGCAAGTTATCACTCTAGTTATTCCCGTACCGCTCCTGCCGTCAGCCCCCGCACATAGTAGCGCTGCAAACCCAAGGCCAGGAGCAACACCGGCAACACCGCAATGACCCCAAGAGCGCTCATCCGTCCCCAGGCCACCTCATAGGTGCTAAACGCTTCCAGGATGCCTAGGGTTAAAAGGCGGGTGCGCACCCCCGACAGCACCAGCGGGCTAAAAAAGTCGTTCCAGGAAAAGATCAATCCCAACAGGCTAACGGTGATCACCCCCGGCAATGATAACGGCAACGCCACCCGCCAAAACGCCCCCCAGCGGCTACAGCCATCCACCAATGCTGCTTCCTCCAACACCTGTGGCATGCCCACAAAAAAGCCACGCATGAACCAAGCGACGAAGGTGATCTTAAACACACTCTGCAACAGAATCAGCCCAGTGTAGCTATCCAGTAGGCGCAGATCTCGCATCATCAAATAGAAGGGCAACAGCAACGCAATCGGCGGGAACAGGCGGATCCCCAACAATGCCAGGGCCAACCCATTTGCCCAACTGCCCGGTTGACGGGCCAACCCATAGCCCGCCGGGATCCCCAACAGGAGCGCCAGCAGTGTGGATCCCACCGAGACAATGAGAGTATTGAGCAAGTAACGGGCCACCGGCACCTCCTGCCACAGCGCCCGGTAGTTTTCCCAGCTGGGCCGAAAGGATTGAAATAAGTTAATGGTTTGGGATCCCTGGCCGGTTTTGAGGGAGATGAGCAGCATCCACCCCAGCGGCAATAGGAACACCAGCAGCACCAACGCCACCAGCCCATACAGGAGCAGAGGGTACAGCCAACGAAGGGGACGTTTGACCGCGTGTCGGGGATCCCAGACGAACCTGGAGCCTACCTCGCTAGCCGTTGTCGGTACTTGTTCCGGCTTCTCCAGCAGCTTCATGGCGCGCGATCCCCCCAGCCCACAACCCAGCCGTAAAGGGCCAAGAATACCGACACAATTCCCATCAGCAGTACCGACAGCGCTGCCCCATAGCCCACATCAAAAAAGGTCAGGCCGACTTTGAAAATGTGGTAGTTGAGCACCTCGGTGGCTCGCCCCGGCCCACCGCCCGTGATCACAAACACCGAGTCGAAGATCTTAAACAGCTCCATCGCCCGCAGCAGCAGTGCCACCGTCAATACCGGCCTCAGCAGTGGCAAAGAGATGTAACGAAATCCTTGCCAGCCATTGGCCCCATCCAGTTGAGCCGCTTGCAAGAGTTCCGGGGGTTGGCTTTGTAGACCGGCAAAAAGGGTAATCGCCAGTAGAGGTGTCCACTGCCAGATATCCACCCAAATTAAAGCCCAGAGAGCGGTGTGGGCTTCTCCCACTAACCCGCGCCCCAACGGGATCCCCAATCCCCTCAACAGTTGCGACACCAAGCCAAAATCCGGGTTGTACAGCGCCCGCCACACCAAGGCCGCCACCACTGGGGCCAGCGCCATCGGCGTTAATAACAAAGCCCGCACCCAAGCCATACCGGGCAGCCGCTGATCCAACAACACCGCAATCCCCAACCCCAGGATCAACTCCAGTCCAGAAGCTACGCCGACAAAGAGTAGCGTATTCCCCAGGGATCCCAGCACCTGAGGATCCTGCAGTGCCTGGAGATAATTTTGCAGACCCACAAAAGCCCTAGAGCCCGTGGGATCCGTCAATCGATACCGAAACAGGGAAATGACCAGCGCGTATCCCAGCGGGTAGAGGGCAAAGGCCAGCAAAAAGGCCAAGGCAGGCAACGTCCAAGTCAGAAGCCCCCAGCGCTTCAAAAGCTTACCCACTAAAGGTATCGATGGTGCCTCCCCCCCCAAGAGGCGGGACTGCTTGCTCAACCTTCTTTGCCCCCGGAAATGGTAGGTTGCCCAGACTTTATTCTGCTCATCCCGTCAGGGTGCTGTCGGCTCAACAAACCCTACCCCTGCTCCAGCAAAGATCGCAATGTGTCCAGATACTCGTTGATGTTGCGCCGGTTGCCACCGAAATCGTATTCCCCAACCCGGCCTACGGAAGTTATCTGCAGACGAGTCTGACCGGGATCCCCTTCCACCGGGGACAACGAGACGGTGATATCATCCACGAACTTAAAAAAGTTGGTGCGGGAAATCCCTTTCACTTCCATAGCCTGGGTATCCACGGATCCCAGCTCTCCCCGTTTCCATACCTGGAAGGCTTGTTCAGCCGCTTTTAAGACCTGCTCAGGACTGGCGGGGAGCACGACCTCCTGTTGCGCACGATTGTTGGGAGATCCGCCCAAAGTAGCAGCTTGTACCGCCGGGATCCCGTTGGATCCCATGAGGGCAAACAGCAGCACAGCCAACAGCAACACAGGTTTCCAGAAAGACATGAGTGCAAGGTTGGAGGAGTTTACATCTCTTATTATTATCCCCCAGGGTTTCCAGCCTACAGCCCTCAAGACAGGTTCAAACCACAGGCCTGTTTCAACCAGGCAGCCTCTTCTGCCTCCAGGGTGGCGTGGTGCAGCTCGTAAACCTGCTGGTGGTAGCGATGAATCCAGTCTGTTTGGGCCCTGTCCAGTCGCCCCCAGTCGATCAACCGACAATCAAACGGGATCCAGGTGAGAGAGCGAAAGCCCATCCATCCTTCTGGCTCCGGCATGGCTACCACTTCGTAGAGGTTCTCGACGCGGATCCCGCCCCATCCCGGCAGGTAGTAGCCCGGTTCAATGCTGGTGATCATGCCCACCTTGAGGGCAGTGTTGGCCCGTCGATGGATCCCGTTTGGCCCCTCATGCACATTTAAGAAGGCCCCTACCCCATGTCCGGTACCGTGGCCGTAGTCCAATCCGGCGTGCCAAAGGCTAGAACGGGTGATGCCATCCAAAGAAGCTCCGTAGGTATCCGGCGGGAAAATCTGGCGGGCACATTGAATATGGGCTTTGAGCACCTCTGTGTAGCGGAGTTGGTGCACCGGATCCGCTGTCCCTTGGCCAATCCAAACGGTACGGGTATCGTCGGTGGTTCCCCCTTCGTATTGGGATCCCGAATCCAGCAGGAAAAGTTCACCCACCTGCAAAAGTTTGTCGGGATTCGGGGTGCCGTAGTGGATAATCGAGCTATTGGGGCCAGCTCCGGCAATGGTATTGAAACTCAAGCCCCGCCACTGGCCTTCCTCCCGGTAGTGTCGTTCCATGGTGGCTGCCACATCGGCTTCACTAACCGGGATCCCTTGTTGGATTTGCCGGTCGATCCAGGCCAAGGTGCGAATTTTGGCTCGACTGGCCTTGCGATTGGCCTGCCGCATCTGCTCCAGTTCCACCGGATTTTTGATTGCTTTCAGGGCCTCGACCGGGTGATCCAGCTCCCGACAGGCCACATCCTGCAATAGATCCTGGGTCCCTTGGGTGGTGTGTTTGGCATCCAGCCCCACCGGAGCATCGCTTCTGGCCCAGAGAGGCAAGTGTTCCGCGTAGCTGTCATAGGGCAAGACTTCCACCCCCGCCTCTTGCAAACTCAGCTGGGCTTCTGGAGTCAGCCGCTCTACGTCGGTAAAAAGAGCTGTCTTTTGGGCACTGACCAAGCCATAGGCCCGAAACACCGGATTGTAGGGAATATCCGATCCCCGCAGGTTAAACAGCCAGGCCACTTGATCCAACTTGGTGAGGGGCAACAACCCAACTCGTTTTTGCTGCATGTGTTGTCGGACTTGGCTCAGCTTCTCGGCAATCGTGGCTCCGCTCAGGCTGATGGGCACTGCATAAATCGGTTGGGTAAAAGGCTTTGATACTTCCTCAGAGGCTTCAGATCCAGGTACGGATCCCTGCCGCACCCTATCCACTAGGTTTTCTGAGGTGGGAATCAGCAACACCCCTCCTGCCTGAGTATGGGTTTTCAGTTGTCGATACGTAGCCACCGAAACCGTGAAGGGATCCACCCCCAAGCGAAAACCGGATCCCAGCGCTTCGATGATCTCCATCAAGCTCGGCTGATCCGGCAAGCCAGATTTGATCAGGGTAAAGAGGCTCAGATCCACTTCCTGCTCAGCTTGTTCGTGATAGCGGGGATCCACCAGCAGCCAGGCTTTATCCCGACCCACGAGGGCATCGCCCGCCGAACCGGTAAAGCCCGTGATCCACTGCCGCCGCTTGCGATGGTTCGGCAAATATTCGTTCAAATGCTCATCGGCCGAGGGCACCAAAAATCCATCCAGACCCTTTTCTTGCAAAAGCTGCCGCAACTGCTGTAGGCGGGCGGGAATCTCTAAGCGGGGCAAGGTTTGAGTCATGGCCGAGCCAGGTGAGCACTAGGTTCACAATCTTAAACGAATTCCCCAAAAGGGTGTTGGCTGTTGGCAGGCTTGGGATCCACCTTCAACAACTCGAACCAAAGCCCCGTCCGGCGAAGCGATCCTCGATCCAACCCAACGTGACCAGGCTAGATTCATTGCGGGTGTCGTGCCCCACCCCTGGCCAGCGCATAAACTGCACCGCCTCCCCAGCCTTAGACTTCCTCAGGAAATCCAGCTTCCCGCCAACTCCGGATCCCGCCGTCCATGGAGATCACGTTTAGATAGCCCATCTTTTTCAGGTTGTCGGCTGCCAGAGCGGAGCGAAACCCTCCCCCACAATAAAGGACGATCTCAGCCTCTTTATCGGGGATTGCAGTTTCAATATCCCGCTCAATAATTCCCTTGCCCAAATGGATAGCCCCGGCAGCATGACCCGCTTGCCATTCCGATTCTTCCCGCACATCCACAAAGTAGAAGGGATCCCCTTGTAGCTGTTTCTGCCGCACCTGTTCAACAGTCAGCTCTTGGATGCGGCTTTTGGCATCGTTAACCAAGGCAAGAAAGGCAGGAGAGTGATGGGGAGCCATGAGGAATTTGCTTTTGGATAAACTTCGTGAGCTAGAGCCTACCTTCTGGATCTTAAGCGCTGCAAGGCTAGACTGGAATGCAGATTTGCTTGCTGGAGGCCCCGGTTTGAGCTCCCCATTTGTCGGTTTGCAACAGCTTTTCACCCTCACCTCTGCCCTAGGTCTGGGGATCCTGTTCGCGGCAGTCTTTCCCATAGAGGTTCTAGCCCAGCCAGCCCCGACACAACTGGAAGGCGGGATCCAACGCCAAGTCTTGAATCCCCCCCCCAAAGCTCTCATTGATCTGCTCAATCAGCAGATCGAAGCGGCCAATCGGCGGGACTTAGCAGGGGTCATGGCCACCTACAGTCCTGAATTCCGGCATCGGGATGGCCTGGATCGAGAGGGTGTGGAACGTGCCATCCAAGCGCTTTGGGACAACCACCCGGATCTCACTTACTCCGCACAAATTGAGTCCTGGCGGCAGGTCGGCCCGGATATCATTGCCGATGTCTCCAGCCAACTGAGGGGATCCCAGGCTTCGGTACGCGGTAGTTTTCAGGTGGAAGCCTCAACCTTGGTGCGCAATCGCTATCGCCCGGATCCGGCTAATCCTGAACAACTGCTGTTGATCGACCAAGAAGTCTTACGAGAAGCGAGCACCCTCACCTCCGGCTCGGCTCCCCCCACCGTCACCCTAAATCTGCCGGATGTGGTCAAGCCAGGTTCCACCTATTCCTTGCAGGCAATTGTGGCGGAACCTCTGACCCGTTCGTTGCTCTTGGGAGCGGTTACGGAACAACCCATCACCCCTTCTGGCTACCCTGCGGTGACCTCCTTCCCCCTTGAGCCCCTACAGGCAGGTGGGATTTTCCGGCAAGCGGATGCCCCAAAGGAACCCGGTGCAGAGTGGATCTCCGTCATGTTGGTAAACCAAACCGGCGTTACCCTAGAGAGCCGCCGCCTTACCGTCAGTGACCGCCTTGCCCTGGAGGGATCCCTGGCAGCCCCAGCCAGCCCTTAAAGAATCTTCATTAAGCAGGGATGGTCTTTGGGGTAATCTGTGCTGTCAGTTGTGCTCTTCAAGGCAGGAAACCATGCGTTCTTCAGCTCACCTGCTCTGCTTTTTGGTGCTGGGGCTCTTTTTGGTTGGTTGCAGCGGTGGCAACTCGGTTGGTGCTCCAGTGGTGGATCGGCAAACCCCTGCCCCCAGGGGCAACTGATCCCTCAAGCAAATAATAAATGACAATGATAAATCTAATCTAAGGATCCCTACCTAGATTCGATTCGTCCCAGTGTTCCGCCTGTACTGCGCCTCAAGGCTATTCTAAAGTAACAAGTTCTTAACAGAGGTACAGCAGTGACGGATGCTTTGCTCCGCCGTTTGGATGTTGCCTCCGAGGCAGCCCTAGAGGCAGCGGCTCTGTTGCGCAGCTATGGGGGTAATTCCTTGACCGTTGAAGAAAAACGACCGGGGGATTTGGTGACTGCAGCGGACCGAGCTTCTGAAGACTTGATCTTAAAAATTCTCAGGCGGCACTTTCCGGAAGATGTCATCTTAACGGAGGAATCCGGCCAACAGGGATCCGCCCAGGGTCTCTACGCTTGGATGATCGATCCGTTGGATGGCACCACCAACTTTGCCCACGGTTATCCCTTTGCTGCCGTCTCCATTGGTCTGTTGCAAAGCCGAGAACCCGTTTTGGGGGTAATCTGCGATGTGTTTCGGGGGGATCTGTTTCGGGCCGGCCAAGGGATGGGGGCCACCCGCAACCACAAGCCCATCCAAGTTTCCACCACTAAAGAGTTATCCCATAGCCTGCTGGTGACCGGGTTTGCCTACGACCGCCGCGAAACCCCAGACAACAATTATGCTGAGTTCTGCCATTTCACCCATCTCACCCAAGGGGTACGCCGGGGTGGATCAGCGGCTCTGGATTTGGCCTATGTGGCCACGGGTCAGTTGGATGGTTACTGGGAACGGGGCCTCTCCCCTTGGGATATTGCGGCAGGGATCGTCTTGGTTCGGGAAGCTGGGGGTAAGGTGACCGCCTATGATGGCAGCCCGGTGGATGTTTATAGTGGCAGACTGCTGGCCAGCAATGGCTGGTTGCACAGCGCAATGCAGCAGGAACTGGCCCAGGTACGGCCCTTGCCGGTTTCGTTTCCAGTGGGGGGGATCCCGAAGCAACCTGGAAAAGATTGAGAAGATTGAGATCATTAGTGTCTCATTGGTGTCGAGCCGGGTAGGAGTAGCAGGTTGGTCAACAGAAAACAGCGGCACTGCCCTTGGGCGGGAACATTCAGCTTTACCTTGATCGTGGCGGCGATGGTATTCGGGGCCGCAACCGCCCATCGTGCCTACAGTCAGCCCGAACACCTGTGGGGGCAAGCCCAGCCCAGCCCAGCCCATGAGGGAGATCAAGCCACTGATTCCCGCTGGGCTGAAATTCAAGAACGGGGATGGATTCGTGTTGGTTTGGATCCCAGTCTGGGTAGCGCTTATCTCTACACTGACTTGGAGCGGGAAACCTACGCAGGTTTTGAGTGGGATATCCTGAAGGCAATTGCCCAAACACTGCAGATCCAGGTCAACCCTGTGGTGATTGCCTGGAGCGAGCAGTTGGCGGCTTTGCAAGCGGATGAAGTGGATTTGATCCTAGGGGCCCGAGAACCTCTTGGTTTGGATCCCGAGCAGTTTCTTGCCACTCAGCCCTACTATCTCAGCCCACAACGCTTAGTCGTCCGGGATCCCACTCCAAAGGACTCCGTCCCCCTAGCGCGAGAGGAGCCACCGATTGAGGAGCTATCGCAATTGTTTGGCCGAAAAGTGGGCATTGTAGTCAATAGTACAGGGGCAGCTTTGTTGGAGGCGTACAACGAGAGAAGAGGCAATGCCATCCGTCTATTTGCCACCAGTAACCCCGAGCGATTGTTTGTTCAGTTACAGGCTGGCCAGTTGGATGCCGTACTCATCGATCAACCCGTTGCAGCCATGAACCTGCGCCAATCGGGATCCCGACTGCGTCTCGCGGGGCCTCCCCTGTCTCCCATTCCCCTGGTGGGAGTGGTATCGTCTCAACATCCTTCCTTAAAGCAGGCTTTGGATCAAGCGATCTCGACTCTGTCAGAGGATGGCACCTTGCAGCAAATCTTGGAGAAGTGGCAATTATGGGAGCCAACAGTGATGTCCCCCGCATCAACCGAGGGTTAGCCAAGTATGAAGCCGACTATTATGCCATTCTGGGAGTTCCCCTCACCGCCGATTCCAAAGGGATCCGACGCGGCTATCTGCAAGCCGCCAAATCTCTGCATCCGGATCGGTTTGTGGGCAATTCCGATGCAGCAGAACGGGCCAATCTCCTGTTTGCCAAAATGGTCAGTCCCGCCAACGAAATCCTCTCTAAAGATCGGGAACGAGGGGAGTACGAAGCGGTAATTAAAATGCGGATCAAACGCCTTTTGGAGGCACCGCCCCCGGATCTTTGGCCGCATGGGGAAGCCGTTAGGGGGCTGGCGGAGTCCGCCAATTGGCAAGAGGAGTACATCAAGCGGGTACAGCAACTCTCCGCGGAGCAATACAACTCCATGGAGGAGATCCTCAGCAAAACCGAGCAACTGAGCGAATTGAATCTGGCCTATCTCTTGCTTAAAGCTGGCTACAAGGGGATCCCCACCAGTTCCCGTAGCACCAGCAATTCCAGCACCTTAGGTGGGATCCCGCCCCGAGCCGCTGCCAGCACTCCCCCGATCTCGCCGCGAGTCACGGCCACTCCCGCTACATCCTCTGCACCATCTGTTCCGACGGTTCCTACCGAACCCCCTGCCCCCAAGCTCAGCCCCAGTGAAACCCGCTTCCTTCAAGCCCTGGATATGATCGAGCGCAAGCAATACCGGGATGCGGTGCAATACCTGAACTTCGCCATCAGTGCTGAGCCGAATGTGGCCCGCTACTACCTACACCGTGGCATTGCTCACCTGAAGCAGGGGAATACCGGCATGGCCAAAGCGGACTTTTTGCAGGTCACCCGTCTAGAACCCACCAATCCTGAGTTGATGCTGGAGGTACGCCGTTGGATGCAACAAACTGGCCCCCAACAACCGGTTCCGGGAACTGCCGCCACTCGTCAAACGGGCCAAGCTCAGAAGGTGGTGTCTCCCCCTCCCAAGAAAGACGACAACTCCGGGGGATTTTTGGGTCGTCTTTTCGGCAAGAAAAAGTAGGTGTTAACGCGCCCCTCCCAGCACCAGTAAGGTAACCAGGGATCCGGTATTCCAGAGGCTGTGCAGCAGCATCGGGGCCAGCAGGTTGCGGCTGTGGCTGTAGATCACCCCTAGTACGATCCCCAGCATGGTCAGGGGCAGTAGATCCGAGAGGTTGAGGTGGGCGAGAGCAAAGGTCAAGGCACTCACCAACACCGCCCCCCACATGGGCAAATAACGGCTCAAGGCCGCCAGCCAAAAACCGCGAAACAGCACCTCCTCAAAAATTGGGGCACACAAAGACACCACCGCAAAAAACACCAGCCGTGCTCCCCACCCCTGACTATCCAGCAGCAGGGGCAAAATCGGGTTCCCTCCCCCCGCTTGCGGCAATAGCAGTTGCGAGAGAGCCGCTGCCAGCACCACCAAGGGTAAGGCCACCAAGTAACCACACACCCCCCACAACAGCCAACTGCCGAACAGCCGCACCTGCAGCACCCTTGGGGAGGCAGGATAGCGATGCAAGAGGCGATACAGCAACCCTGCCCCCAACAGGGCACCGGAATTGTAGGTCAAAAACAAAGCCACCGCCTGGTGCCAAGGACTGAGCTGTCGCGACTGTAAGCCAAGGATGATCCCATAGAGCTGGGGCACCACACTATTGAGGAGAATGAATCCTAAAAACCAACCCGTCAACACCGCCTGAACCCCTATTCCCGGCCAAGGGGGATCCCAGGCAGGGCCCAAAAGCGGTTGTTTGTGCCAGAGACTCCAGCTTACCCAGCCCACCAGCAACAGCAGGCCCAGCAACGCCCCCAGCGTTGGAATCCCAGCCACCACCGCTAGTCGGAATAGAGCCGACAAAGCTAGCTTCTCTTGCTGTTGATTGAGAGCATTCAGGCTATCGCTGCGCTGTTGAAGACGGTACAGCCGTTGCAGGGCTACAGCCTCAAACCAGCCATCCAGATGATTGCGAATTTGCACTTCGGCATCCGGCAAAATCCGCCGGGGTGTCCCCCACAGCCCCTGCAAAACCCGTGCCACCGCCTTCTGGCTGGATTCCAACTCCACAGGCCGTTCTGGATCGAGCAGCTGTTGCCACTGCCGTTCTGCCTCTTCCAAGTTTTCTTGATAGGCATGAAGGAGCCCACTGCGCAGCCAAAGGGCATCCAATTCTGTCTGGAGATCCTGCATCGAGGCCAGCAGGACAGGATCCACGGGTGACGGTTCCGTTGGCTCAGGAGCAGCTGTATCTGTTCCCGTTAAAGCTTCAGTCACAGCAGTAGGAACCGGCTGAGCCAGGCGTTTTAGGCGTTTCAGACGTTCCGCATAATTCTCGGCGGTTTGCTGGTAGCGATTGAGGGCGAGCTGAAAGATATCCTGACCCAGGAGAGCCCGTGCCAAATCTTGATAACGGGGATCGTCCAGGGTTCGGGAAGCTTGTAGGGCCAGATGGGTTTGAAACAAATCCAGTTGCGTTTGGGGAGGCGGTTGGAACCAACTGCTGGATAGAGAAAGCCCGACAATCAAAAAGGCCAAAAGGCTAAACAGATTGAGGATCCCACGGCGAAGAGAAAACCCAGCAGCCAGCCAGCCCTGGGTCTGGGCAGAGGATGGGTCAGTAGAGGCTCCGGCTTCAGGGTGAGACATCGCTGCACAGGATCCAACTCAAGCGGGTTATATCTTATCCCCTGATTATCGTCGCTCCAGCCAATAGCGATAGATGGGCAAGCCCAATTGTTGGCAATGCCACTCTCGTTGGGTTGGAATGCCAAGGGGGTTGTGATCCAGGGGACCCGCGTAGGGATCCCAAAACTGGGGGTGCTCCAGGAAGCGCCCCACCATCTCCTCGGCTACCTCTTTAACATCTGATTGCAGAAATACAGGGCTACCCGGCCGCAGCAGTAAGGCCAAGTCTGCCACCAGTTGCGGCTGCACCACGCGCCGTTTGTGATGGCGTTTTTTGAACCAGGGATCCGGAAATTGAAGGGTGACACGGCTGAGGTCCCCTGGAGCAAACAGATGCCGCAGAGACACATTGATGTTGCCAAAAAGAAAATGGACATTGTCAAGGCCCAGCTCATCCCGCCAGCGATTGGCTCGTTCCACCAGGGGCTGTCGAATTTCTACCCCCAGAAAGTTCCACTCTGGCTGCTCTTGAGCAATGCGCAACAAAAACCGCCCACTACCCGTACCGATGTCCAGGTGAAAGGGCTGCGCCAAGCGTCGGTACACCCGTTCCCAGTGAGGTGGCGAAGCAGGTTGCTGGTATTGCACCTGCAACGGGTTGACGTGTTGTCGTACCCGGTGGCTGAGACCCTGTTGCAACCGAATCCCCCAGGGTTGAGGAGCCGATCGAGAAGAGCAATCTGC
This sequence comes from Thermostichus vulcanus str. 'Rupite', assembly GCF_022848905.1. NCBI lineage: Bacteria > Bacillati > Cyanobacteriota > Cyanophyceae > Thermostichales > Thermostichaceae > Thermostichus > Thermostichus vulcanus. Next base: position 30,009 of record NZ_JAFIRA010000026.1, on the reverse strand, counting down.
GGGTTGGGCCACAGAGGAGTGCCCTATCCGTTGCACATCCGGTTCCATCAAACACCTCCTGCCGCAAGGTTCAGCAACAGGCAAAAAAAGCTGGGAACACCCAGACTACCACTGAATATCGTCGATAATTTGCCGCAAGAGATGCGCGGAGTGGTGCAGTTGTTTCTGCTCAACCTCCGTGAGGGACATCCCGAGAGTACGTTCTACCCCTTGCCGCCCGATGATCCTAGGCAAACTCAAACAGACCTCCGGTAGGCCGTATTCCCCTTGGGTGAGGCTGCTGACGGTCAAAACACGGTGCTGATCCCGCAGTAGAGCTTGCACAATCTGAGTGACCCCCAAACCAATGGCATAGCTAGTGGCCCCTTTACGACGGATGATTTCGTAGGCAGCATTGCGCACCTGCTCGAAGATATCCCCCAAATGGACGGGATCCCATTCTGGCGAGAGTTCTCCGATCGGGGTGCCAGCCATATTGACCTTGCTCCAGACCGCCACTTCACTATCCCCATGCTCGCCAATGATGTAGGCATGGAGGCTGCGCGGATCCACCCCCAAGCGCTCCGCTAGCAGGTAGCGAAAACGGGCCGTATCCAAAACGGTGCCTGACCCAATCACCTGCTTTGCGGGCAAACCGGACAGCTTCAGAGAGACGTAGGTCATGATATCGACGGGGTTGCTCACCACCAGCAGGATGGCATCGGGGCAATGCTCCATCAAAGCCGGGATCAAACTCTTGAAGATCTCGACGTTGCGCTGCACCAAATCCAAACGGGTTTCCCCAGGCCGCTGCTTAGCCCCTGCCGTTAAAATCACTACATCCGACCCGGCACAATCCGCCAGTTCACCTGCACGAACCCGTGTTGGTTCTACAAAAGGGATCCCGTGCACCAGATCCATCACTTCCCCTTCCACCTTGTCGCGGGCAATATCGCTGATCACCAGCTCGTCCAAGGTGTTTTGAATCAACATCGAATAGGCACAGGCCATGCCCACCTGTCCAGCCCCAATGATGGATCCCTTGAGGAGGCGGCGAGAACTTTGCGGATGCGCTAGCGTCTGGGTTCCAGTTTCAGAAACGGGCATAAGCGATGACCCTCTCGACGGTAGTTCTCCTCCAGCTTACGTCGAGGGCCTTTCTAATCCGACTGGCATAGGAGACTTGGGGGAGGAAACTCCTCAGCCTTTGTGAGCGGTCAGCCGTTGCCAGAGATCCACAGGGATCCGTTCATGAGGACGCTGCAGCATTTGAATCTGGGCCAGCTCCTCTTCCAGATAGTGCAAAGCAACCCGGGCAGTGGGATCTATCAGACTGCGTCGCTGTTGGGGATGCTGTTCTGATGTTCCGAGAAACACATCCAGCCATTGATCCTGCTCTTGGCAGCGAATCCTCAAAGCAGGTGAGGCCTGATCCTCCTTGCGATAGAGCTGAAAGCCTCGCTCAGAACTCCAACCCAACCACCACTGAGGTGCCAACTGGCCCAAATGGGTATGCCAAACGCCTGACTGAACCTGTTGCCATGCCATGCCTGCGACTCCACAGCCCCGCTGCTACCGGGATCCCTAACTGAAAATAATTGCCAACTACCTTTTAGGGAAGCACTTTACCAGACCCCCCAACTTAATGCAAGTCTTTATCAAAGAGATCCCGAAATAAGTGGGGATAGTATTGCAATTTAGTCTCAATAAGGATATGCTGTCTTTAAGTTGAGTGGTGGAGTTATATCCATCAGTCTTCCTCTCTTGTCTTGGATGCGACAGGGATCCTGCGCTAGCGGAACTAGCCATCCTGCGTTTGGCGGGGATCCCTCTTTCTCCAGGGACAGGAGCTTCCTTATTGAGAGTCAGTTTAGATAAGTTCTTTCTAAGCTTTCTAAGTTGTAGAGGGCAGCCCGGATGGTCGGCTCGCTGGCCGGAAGGTCTTTGTTGTGGATCTCTGGGCTGAGAATGCTGGAATAGGGAAATAGACTACGTAGACCCTATGGACGCTATACAGACTATTTTTTAGAAGGGTGATTCTTTTACCTAATTCCTAATTTCAGCTTGATTCTTCTTATAATAAAAGCTTATAACAAAGAAAGAAAGGAGTAAAAAATGTAATCCTAAGAATGTGATTTTCAGATAGAATCAAAACAGCGTTGACGCTAACCGCGACGAAGAGTTCGGAGGGAGGAAACCCTAACATCCTCTCTCCTTTTTTTATTTCATTTGCAGATGCCCTAGTACTCTTAAAAACTGCAAAAAGTTGCACCTAAAGAGTTGCGCCTTTACTTTGCAACCACTGAGTCGCCATTTCATGCTGGCGTTTTTGGGCATAGGCTAAAGGAGTATGTCCATCTTCATTACGAGGGTTTAGATCAGCTCCATTATCAAATAATAGTTCCATCATTTGCACATGCCCTTCCCAGGCAGCCCAGTGCATGGGTGTTGCCCCATATCGATTGCGAGCATTTACATTCGCTCCATACAGCAACAAAAAACGAGCAATGCCCAAATTTCCTTGAGCAGAGGCTTCGTGCAAAGGGGTGCGACCCATTTCATCCACAGCATCCACCGGGGATCCCTTCGCCAGTAGTCGAGCCAAAATGCTTTTGCGACCGGTTGCCGCAGACCAGTGTAAGAGAGCTGTGCTGTTAGCACCTTGTTTAATGAACAGACTCATCACTTCGGCTTGATCGGTAAGGGCAGCCCGATGTAAAGGGGTATATCCATACCGATCCTGAAGGTTGATGTCACTACCGGCCCGCAAAAGACGACTTACAAGATTAACGTGACCTCCAGCCGCAGCCAGATGCAAAGGAGTTGCCCCAGTTGAATCCAAAGCATGGGGTGAAGCCCCATGAGCTAAGAGCAAATCCAATAACTCCAAGTTGCCAAGGACAGCAGCTTTGTGGAGTAGCGTAAATCCTTGGGCATCGGCAGCATTGATATTCTCCCCCTGCTGTAAATGGGCCAACAACTGTTGTGGATCTTGATCTTCAAGGGCTTGGTGAAGGGCTTCACTCATACAGCAAGAGTTTGGCAAAAAAAGGGGGGATCCTCACCTGAGGAGAAGGCTTGGGCAAAGTCTAACACCGGATCCCGGTCTGCCGTCCTACTGGGGAAGCAACAGCTGCTAGGGAGTGGATGGTGGCGGCAGCAGCAGAAGCGGAGACACTCGTGACGGTATAAAGCCGTATCCAAAAGGGCGGGTCTATGACTGGTCAAGCCTCGGTTGCCATGGCATGATTGGCGTACAGATGGGCCATGGCTGGAGATTGTTTGCCAGAACCCATGGCCCAAGCCCCTTTTTCTCTCACTTACACTCGCTGCCGTTTATGGATTACTACGCGATCCTGAACGTGTCTCCTGAAGCAGATACGGAAGAAGTTAAACAGGCGTTTCGTCAGTTGGCGCGGCAGTTTCATCCCGATGTGGCCGGGGAGGGATCCCGGGAACGGTTTCAGCAAATCCGCCAAGCCTACCAGGTACTGAGCGACCCAGAGCAACGGCGGCGATACGACGCACAACGGCAATCTTCTCCGCCCTCGAATACCTCCTCAGGTTCTAGCCGAGAGGGACAGGTTGTGATTCGCACGGGATCCCCTTCACAAGCTCCCCTTGACTCGGAATTGCTGAAAGAGGGGATTGCCCGAGTGAGAGCCGCTTGGCGCAATCGACAACTGCCCACAGCGGTGGCTCAAGCCGAGGCGCTGCTGAAGCGATTTCCCAACTCCAGTGAGGCCGTGCATATTCTTGCCTTAGCCTATCAACGCTTTGGCAATTACTTGATCTACGAAGGGCGAAATCAACAGGCGGAAGCCTACCTAAGAAAAGCCCTGGCCACCGAACCGCGCAATCGAGAATTGGCCTTTGAAGTGAAGCGAGATCTGGCTCGTTTGGGCATTCAAGCCTGACGAATTGGAAAATCAGTCTCTTCGTAGTGCTCCAGCAAAACCAATAAATAATAAAAAAATAAAAAAAGGGATCCCTGGCTGAACAGGGATCCCGATCCACTTAGGCTGAACTTAGCAATTTGGGCTTAGAGTCTGTACTCCACACCCTGAATTTCATCGATCTGACGGATGACTTCCCAGTACTCTTTGTAGGTGATGGGAATGAATTGCTCTTCGCCACTCTTGCCAAACTCTTCTGCCAGCTTGGTTCCCTCCCATTCAAAGGTGAAGAAAGCTTCTTTCACTTTTTCTGCCAATTCCGGCTTGAGGTTGTAAACATACCCATAGCCGGTGGTCGGGAAGGTTTGGGACACGTAGATAGACCGCAGATCATTTTTGTTCACTGCACCGCGAGCGTCCATACGGGTGAGCACTGAGTTGGCAATGGAGGCTACATCATAGTCCCCGTTCACCACACCCAAGATGGAGTTTTCGTGGCTACCGGAGAACACCGCCTCAAAATCACGACCCTCGATCATGTCAAACTCAGCCTGCAGCAACGCTGAGGGAGCCTTGAAACCAGAGTTGGATGTCGGGGAAGTGAAGGCCATTTGCCGTCCACGGACATCCTCAAGAGTTTGGATATCGCTATCGGCCCGGACGATGATTTCCATTTCGTAGCCGAAGCTGCCATCCAAGCTAGCCATCATGGCAAAAGGACGGAAGCCCACAGCATTCACTGCCAAAGGGACAGAGCCAGTATTAAAGCCGGTAACGTGCAAACGGCCCGCCCGCATCGCTTCCAACTGAGCCGCATTCGATTGCACACCGAAGTACTCCACGTTTTTGCCAGTCACCTCCGCCAAGTGCTCGAGAAACTCAGCCCAAACGTTCTCGTAAACAGAGGGATCCTCCACAGGGGTATAGGCGAAGATCAAGGTATCTGGGTCGATCCATTCGCTCGGATCTTCGGGGGCATCTGCCACCAAGTCGCCATCGCGGTCACAGAAACGCTCATCCATCTGGGGTGAGCGAGGGCAATCCTGGGCTTGGGCATGCACCAATCCGGTTAAAGCCAGCGAAGCACCGGCCACAGTGGCAGCCAGACCCACGAGCACAGAGCGACGACTGGCCAAGAAAGTTTTCATCATAGTGTGTATTGACTCCTCAGTGAGGGCTTAATCTTTCTTCAAGGAACAGAAAGAAAATAGCAGCCCAGGGTTAAGTAGTTGTTAAGTTCAGATTTAGGAATGGTAAGCATCCATCCCAATCCGAGAAATTTCGGGTAGGGATCCCGTGCTTAGAGACTTAATTTATTTACCTTTCATTCCCAGAAATGCACCAAGGTGGTGACCGTCCGCTTTTTTACTCAGAACATGCTATGAGTTGATGCGACGGGATCCAATACAACAAGTCATGCCCACCCCCCCAATTCGCTTTGGCACCGATGGTTGGCGCGCCGTTATTGCTGAGGGTTTCACTTTTGAACGGCTAGGCATTGCAGCCCAAGCCAGTGCCCAAGTGTTGGCCCGCACCTACCCCGGCGCAGGGATCGTGGTCGGGTATGACAACCGCTTTCTTTCAGAACAATTTGCAGCTCATACGGCGGAAGTGGTCGCCAGCCTAGGGATCCCGGTTTACCTCTCCGCTTGTGCGGCTCCGACCCCTGCCTTTAGTTGGGCGGCCAAAGAACAAGGATGCCACGGAGCTTTGGTGATCACCGCCAGTCACAACCCAGCCCATTATTCCGGCCTTAAGGTCAAGGGAGGCTTTGGCGGATCCGTGCCGCCGGAGGTTACCACCGAAATTGAGCAGGAGATGCAAAACCTGTCATCAGTCAATACCCAGAAGGCGCCGATTCAAAGCTGGGATCCCTGGCCAAGCTATGTTACTCAACTGAGCCGTTTTGTGGATTTGGACGCGCTCAAAAAATCCCCGGCCAAGATTTGGGTGGATGCTATGTTTGGCTCTGGCTCGGGCGGCCTCACCCGTCTTTTGGGAAACACCATCACGGAATTGCAGGGTTATCGGGATCCCCTGTTTGGGGGGGTTCCTCCGGAGCCACTACCTCAAAACCTGCGCAAGTCTTCTCAGGTCATTGCAGCGGATCCCGCTCCATTGAAAATCGGGCTAGTGTTTGATGGAGATGCGGATCGGATTGCGGCTATTGATGGCCACGGGAACTTTCTCAGCCCGCAAATCCTTATTCCAATCCTGATCGATCATTTGGCAGGGCGGCGCGGTTTGCGCGGTGAAATTGTCAAAACCATTAGTGGTTCTGAGCTCTTCGTTAAGGTGGCAGAATACTACGGCCTACCGATCACGGAAATGCCCGTGGGTTTCAAGTATATTGCCGAGCGCATGATGAGCACTGAGGTGTTGCTGGGCGGGGAAGAATCGGGTGGGATCGGCTACCTGGGTCATATTCCTGAACGGGATGCCCTGCTCTCGGGGCTGTATCTAATCGAAGCCGTCACAGAAACAAAGCAAGACTTGAGCGAAATTTACCAGACTCTGCAAGAACGAGCTGGATTCACCTCTGTGTACCAACGCCGCGACTTGCACCTCACCGATCAAACCCAACAAACTCAAGTTCTGAAAAGGCTCCATGTGGATCCCCCAGCTGAGATTTTGGGGCAGAACGTTGTCAAGCATTTTGACCAGGATGGCCACAAATTCACCCTGGCCAATAGCAGTTGGGTCATGATTCGTGGCAGTGGCACGGAACCCTTACTACGCCTCTACGCAGAAGCCCAGGATATCGATTCCGTTAACAGTCTGCTGGATTGGGCCAGTGAAATCGCCAAGGGAAGTGCCCCTACTGCCTAACAGGCCTGAGAATCTTTGCATGCTTTCTCCTTGCGCTTTCTTTTTGCGAAGAAATTGCCGTCAGAGGAATTGGTGACTCTCCGGCTGCAACACCACTTCACTGGGAACGGCATTAGGAGGTGCAGAAAGGGCAAACAGGATTGCCTCGGCAGCGGTGGCAGGGCTGAGCATTTTGTCCCGTTGTACTTTCAGGCTAATCGGATCCCAGAAGGGGGAGTCTACGCCGCCAAAGTAAAACAAGGTGAATCTAACTCCGAATCGCTTCAGCTCATCGGCCATGCACTTGCTAAACCCAGCCACACCAAACTTGGCCGCACAGTAGGCAGAAGCCATGGCCATAGGATGGCGACCCAAGATACCAGGGAAATTGAGAATATGTCCGGATTTCTGCTCACGCATGTGATTGGCAACCCACTGACTCGTGTAGAAGCTGCCCTTGAGGTTGACCGACAACATGCGCTCCAGATCTTCAGGGGTAATCTGAGGAGCAGGCTTTAGGATCCCGGCCCCGGCTAGGTTAATCAGCACATCGATGCGCCCATGCTGCTGTACCGTTTGGGCAACCAGAGCTTCCACCTGGGCATAATCCGTTACATCAGTAGGGATCCCTGTGGCGGAGCTGGCCCCATGAGCGGTCGCTTTTTCCACCAAAGCCTGTAGAGGTTCTGCCCGTCGAGCTGCCAAGACCAAATGGGATCCCGCCTGAGCCAACCGGGGGACAAGGACACTACCAATGCCGCCCGTTGCTCCTGTGATCAAAATGACTGCTTGCGATAATGAGGATGTCACTTTACATTTCTTAAACTCTCTTCCCTATCATACACAGGGATCTCCTGTAGATCTGGGTCAGAGAGGCCGTAGGGAGTGGGGTTGAGGATTGGGAGCCGCTAAAGGCCTTGGATACCCAGTTGAAGTGAATTTTCGAAACATCTCCAATGGTACGTACAGCCCTTTGCACCCAGGGCACGCTAGCGCGTCTGTCTCCGATAGGCTTTGCCAACGCCTCTCGTCCTACGGACGACCCGGAGGGTCATACTTTTGAAATTGATTAGGGACACAGCTGTTGCTGTCGCAAACCCGCGTTCACTTTTGGGGTGGCGCAGCCTGCCGTAGGCATTGTTGCTACGCAACGCTAATGCTACGCGACACGCGACTGCGGAGCATGAAAGGGCTGTAAATTAGCTTTTACCCCGTTCCAAGTCTTGTCTTATCCTTTGAGATCTCGCCTTACTCTTTGGAGAGATTCCTGGGAGGTAACGGGTACTTTTAACCAACGGCTCAGCTCCGAGGCCAGCCACTCCAACTCTGGCTCCTGCAAAGGGATCCCGGATCCCAATTCATATTTACGGTTGCCAGCCCAGATATTTAACTGCGGCTTTACCTCCACCCGATCCCCATCCGAATCTCGTTTGTGATGTCGGGGCACCAGCTCTAGACGGTTAATATCGCGTCTCCAACTGCGGGGCACTTTGCGAAAGGGGATGCCAAAGACTTCATGGGTTAAGCCAATTCGTTCGCTGTCGATGTGCAGGTGAGCTTTGCCAAATAAGCCATAAATAATCATTCCCACCATCCCCAGTCCCACTGTCCAAAAGGGGAGTGTGAACAGGCCAAACACCAGATTGGCTGGAAAGGGAGCAAACCCAACCGACATGATTGTGAAAAAGGTAATGAAAGAATTCCAAGCAATGGCAAACGGGATCAAAACCAAAACACCACCAGAAAATCCATTGGCTGGGATGATTACCTGAAATGTCCGTTCTGATTTGCTCAGTTGAATAAGGCTACCCGCCGGTTGCCGCGTCGGTACGGTTGCCGCTTCTAGCCGGATCAAACCTGGGTGGTGTTCCAGGTTCTCTAAGGCTTCTAGGGCTTGTTGGGCTGAGGCCGGGCGATCCCCCACCAACGGCTCTGTGAGCCAGCGCAACCAATCCCGAAAGGGAACGCTGACATTAACCGCTTGCTCGAACACCACACGGGATCCCTCCTGGGGTAGATCTGCCGGATGTTGTCCGGTCAGCAAATGAATCAGGGTAGCCCCTAAACTGTAGAGATCCGAAGCAGGGACGGTTCTGCCGCCAAATTGCTCTAGGGGCATATAGCCATAGCTCCCCACCACCGTATAGGATCCCTGTTCCCGTGGGGCAGCAGCCTGAACCGAGCCAAAATCCACCAGATAAACCTGCTGGTCGGATCCCAACAGGATGTTGCTGGGTTTGAGATCTCGGTGAATGACGGGGGGATGCAGGCTGTGTAGGTAGATGAGGATCCCGAGCAGCGCTTTGGCCAGCGTTCGCACCTCGGGTTCTGTGAAGTGCCGCCCTTGATCGATCCACTCCTGTAAAGAAGGGGCTTCAATATAGGTCTGTACCAAGGCTAGGCCACGCCCGCCCTCAAGGGTGATCTCGAAGTGGTCACGGTATTGGGGAATAGCCGGATGAGAGAGAGTTTGCAGGATCTGGGCTTCCCGCTCGAAAAGTTTGAGGTCGGCCCAATCAAAATCCGGCCCGAAGAACAACAACTTGAGGATCACTGGTTCTGATGTGGTGAGATCTCTTGCCAGCCAGGTTTGCCGCCCGCTGCGCTTGCTCAGTTGTCGCTCCGGTTGGTACCGCTGGTTCCAAAGGGGGGAGGCATTCATACATTGGGTGACATTGAGTGAGAAGCAGTGTGGCAGGGAGTAAAGAATGGACACCTAGCCAGCTTGGGTTGTGTTCGCTAGCCTGTTCGCCGACCCAAAAATCGATTTCAACAACAATCTACCCATTTTCTGGAGCCCTCTGCTCAGGGGGATGGGCCATGTCCCGGGGCCTTCAGGGATCCCATTTGTTTTGGAAACCATTTGCTCGACCGCCCTAATTCCCAAACAGGCTGGCTTTGCGGCAAACTTTATAATTCTTTATAGCTTATTAACTTAATTTATTTACAGCCCTTTGCACCCAGGGCACGCTAGCGCGTCTGTCTCCGATAGGCTTTGCCAACGCCTCTCGTCCTACGGACGACCCGGAGGGTCATACTTTTGAAATTGATTAGGGACACAGCTGTTGCTGTCGCAAACCCGCGTTCACTTTTGGGGTGGCGCAGCCTGCCGTAGGCATTGTTGCTACGCAACGCTAATGCTACGCAACGCTAATGCTACGCAACACGCGACTGCGGAGCATTAAAGGGCTGTAATTAAGGAGTGAAGGTCTTGTTGTATGCTCAGGACGTAGCGAAGGTGATGGGATGTCACTTCACAGTGCTCTTGTCTATCTGACCCATCTGAACGAACTCATCTGAAGTAGAGAGGGATCCCTGATGTTATTTTGGCTAACCTTGCTGCAATCTTTGCCGATCCCCAGCGAGCTGGATCTGCCGCAGGCACAGGTTGCCCTTCTCCCGCAACGCCCTCCGCTACCGACGACTTCAACCCAAACCAGCGGGATCCCGTTATCGGCCCGCGGCCAACTACTGAGTGGCCCCACCTTTTTTGCTGGGGTGGCTGGGGCGATTGTCTTTCTGTTGCTCTTAGCCATTTGGGCTTATACCCGCGTTTATGTCATCACCCCTAACAACGAAGCCTTTGTGCGCACGGGTGGGGTTGTGGCGAAGAAAAAGACTGTGATCCTGAATGGCGGCTGCATCGTTTTACCGGGTTTTCATGAGCTGACGCGGGTACCCTTGCGGGAAATTTCCATTGATGTGGAACGCACTGGAAAACTGGCGGTGCGCACCCAAGACTACCTGCGAGCGGATATGCGGGTCACCTTCTTTGTCTGTATCAATGCCACCGAAGAAGATGTGCTGACGGCAGCAGCCAGACTGTCTCAAGCAGGGCGAATTACTCCCGACGACATCAAAAATGCTCTAGAAAAACGAGCAGATGATGCGATTCGAGCTGCTGCCAAAACCAAGAACTTAGCCGAGATCGATTCAGACAAATTGGGCTTTGCTCAAGAGGTTCTCAATCTGATCGAGCCAGATCTTAAAAAAGTTGGTCTGACTCTCAACAACATCGCTATTTCGGAAGTAGAGGAAAGCGACACCTACGATACCAACAACTTCTTCGATGCCCAGGGAGTTCGCCTCCGCACCGAGACCATTCAAAAATCCATCCAACAAAAACGAGAGGTGGAACTGACCACCCAAGTCACCATCGAACAGAAAGAGCTAAATGCTGAGAAGCAATCCCTTCTGATTCAGCAGGAGAAAGAAAGTGCCCGTATGGAGCAGCAGCTGCAACTCGAAGCCCTGAAAGCCCAACGAGAACGAGAAATTCAAGAGGCACAGGTGCGAGAAGCTGCCACTGTGGAGCGGAATAAAATTTTACAAATGCAATCGGTAGAAGAAGAAGAGATCCGCAAAAAGCTGGCCATCCAGCAAAGTCAAATTGATGCCGATATTGCCCTAGAGGAGCGCAACAAACAACTTAAAATCGTGCAAATCCTGCAACAACAGGAATCGGAAACTGCCGAGATTCAACGACAACAGGCGATTGAGTCCGCCCGACTGGGATCCCAGGTGGAAATCGCGGCTGCTGAACGTCAGGCTCAAATTGCCCGGGAAGAAGCTCAAATTGCCATTGCTAACAAACGCCGCGAAAGTCTACTAGCCGAAGCGGAACGAGTGAAAGCTGAAAGTGGGGTGCAAACCGCCCGTGAACTGGAACAAGCGGAACGTCGTCAACGGTTGGCGATTATTTCTGCCGAAGAAGAGGCTGAACAACGCAACATCAGCGAGCGCAACGTGGTGGAGATTGAAGCCTTCCGTCGTAAACGACAAGCCCAAATTGCCCAAGAGGCAGCCCAAATTGAAGCAGAATCGATCCGTATTCTGTCTGAAGCCGAACGGGATCGAGCCCTGGCGGAGGCAGAAGGGATCCGAGCTAAATTAGCGGCTCAAAACACCGTCAGCACCGCCACCCTCACCGCTGAGTTAATCAAAGAGCTGTGGCCGGATCTCGTCCAGCAACTGCCCCAAACACTGGAGGCACTCGCCCCCAAACCGGGGGTCTTAGGGGATGCCCGCATCTACAGTTTTGGGGGCAGTATGGGCAATGGCTCCTCGGCTACGGAAATTAATAAGCTATTGCTCTCTAGCAGCGGCCTAGAGTTGCTGAGTGGGATCCTAAAAGAAGATAAACTCGGCTCTTGGCTAGAACGGGTTGCGCTCTTACTGCGGCAGCCAGACGCCAATCCTCCCGCTCCCAAAGCTGAGGTGCATCAGGGGATCCCATCTGAAGAAGAAGGCTAAAAGGGGAGCACTCCAGAACCCAGAGAATCTCCAGATTATAAAGCAAGCATTAAAATCTCTAAAATTGTATCTTCTGGACGCATCGAACCTCGCCGTTCCAGGGCATTCTCGTAGTATTAATAACTCATACACTTTATTTTTTGTATCTTTTTGATCTTGCTGTTTCTGAACTTTTTCTGTGGTTGCTGGGTTATTCACTCCAGTACCCTTGAAAGAGAAGGATTAAAGCCTGGGCTTTGTCTTTAGGGCTAGGTTTCGGGCTAGCTAAGGTTGGGGTGGTGACTGGTGAGGGGGGATCTTTGTGCGTGTTCATTCCCTGATTGAAGAAATTTTACAGACCGAGATGCTCACCTCTCGTCAGGAGCAGCGGTTGGATCAGCTTTTGGAGTCAAGTGACTTTGACCCGGATGATTTGGTGGCGCTGGATCGTCTCATTGAGGCTCTGTTTACCCGTCGAGTTGTGGCTGTGCCGGACGATTTTTCCGCTCGCTCAGTATAAGTTGGTTGAAAATGAAGGCTGCTGAGAGCTGCTCAGTTTCGCATTAAGAACCTTGGGAGGGTAACCGGAGTACGCCGCTCCATGTTGAGCCTCAATGTTCAGGTCTCCTCAAGATCTCATGTCAATCCCGAAGATTAGCCCTACTGGGATCCCAGAATGCCGCGATCTTTGGCAACCCGAACTGACCAGCGAAAGGCCACCATCCCCAGAGCAAAATACACAACCCCAGTAATCAAAGCCATCAACAGTCGCAGCCCATCCAAGCCCACATCCCGTACCATCACATCCCGCAACAGCCCAGCTCCTGCCGTCATCGGTAACGCTTGCCCCACCCATTTCAGGGATCCCTGCCATTCTTCGGTAGGAGTAGCCAAAAGAAACAACAAACCAAACTGGCTGATGATCAAAAGCTGTTGAATCCGCTTGAAAATGAGGGCGGCAGATCCAAGCAAAAAAGAAAATCCGTAAGCTCCCAATACCACACTGGCGAGGGGCAAGATTAAACTGGGAGGGAACTGTAGTCGGCTGCCCGTCAGCGCTAAAATCACCAGCAAAATGGCCGTGACCGATGCGAAGCGCAACGAAAAACTGGCACAGGCGCGGGCCAAAAAAATAGATGCTGCCGAGAAAGGGGATAGCAAGACTTGCTCCAGGGTTCCGGTTTGGGCTTCGACCTGTAAATTCAAAGCAATATCATTAACGATAAAGATCACCAGCGTCCACAACACATAGCCAATCACCACAGCATCTAAGCGTTCTCCAAATTGGGAGGCTGGCCCCGCCACGTATTGAGCCCCAACAAACAAGGCATAGAAGAAAAACGTGGTGATCAGGATCCCACCTAGGGCCTCAACGGGATAGCGAATGTATTGGATCCAGGAACGTTTTAACTCGGCCAAAAAGAGTTGGATCATCCCTGCCTATTTCCCTTTCTCAATAACTTGAGAAAAACATGGGTGAGATCCGCTTCTGCTCGCTTAATGCTGAGTAGGGGGATGGGGTTCATTTTGTCCAGTATCCGATACAACTCCTCAGAGGAGCCGGTGAACCGCAACCGATGGGGCTCCTCGACCACGACGCCCAGGGATCCCAGTTGAGTAGCCCGTTCACTGTCAATGGCTTGTTCCAACTCAATGTGATAAGTAGAGGCAGCGCCAGCAAAGTGTCGGATCAGTTCGCGGGTTGGTGCTTGGGCGATAATCACCCCCTGTTGAATCACGGCCACCTGATCCGAGAGCACTTCAGCAATATCCAATTGATGGGTGGTGAGCAGGATAGCCTGACCCGCCGCAGCGATGTGACGAATCAGGGACTTGACGGTTTGGGCTGCTTCCACATCCAATCCCAAGGTGGGTTCATCCAACAGCAGCAAAGCCGGACGGTGAATCAGGGCAGTGGCAATCGCCAGTTTTTGTTGCATTCCCCGCGAAAGGGTTTGTACCGCTACCCCCTGTTTTTCCATCAACCCAAAGGTTTCTAGCAGCTCCAATCCCCGTTGCCGAGCGGTTTTGGCTGTTAGGCCCCGCAATACGCCGAAGTATTCCAAGTTTTGCAGAGGGGTAAGCCGCCAGTAAAGGTTCCGATTGCCCTCCAGCACCGCGCCCACCTGCGCCAGGGCCTGTTCCTCTCGGTGGGGATCCCGCCCGACAATGCGTACCCTACCGGCATCCGGGCGAATCAATCCAGCAATCATTTTAATCGTGGTGGTTTTACCCGCTCCATTAGGCCCCAAAAAAGCCAGAACCTCCCCCGCTGCAATGGCCAAGGAGACATCCACCACCGCCTGTACCGTTTTGCCCCCCTGTTGGTAGGACTTTTTCAGGTGCTCGGCTTCTAGGGCTTTCATCCTGCAATCACTCAAAGGGGGGGATCAAACCGAGTTGCTCAGTCGGGTTCAGCGGGTCACGGCCAGAAGGCTTAGGCTTTTTGGGGTTGGCTGCCATTGGTTCGGGCGTAATCGTCGCTAAACCGAATGATGTCGTCCTCGCCCAAGTACTGACCGTTTTGTACTTCGATGATCACCAGCGGAATGACACCCGGATTTTCTAAGCGATGTTGGGTGCAGGGGGGCACATAGGTGGATTGGTTGGAGGTGATGATTTTTTCTTCGTCTCCACAGGTGACTTTGGCGGTGCCGGCCACAACAATCCAATGTTCGCTGCGGTGGTAGTGCATTTGTAGGCTGAGGCGATGTTTGGGCAACACCACGATTCGCTTGATTTTATAGCCGGGGCCCTCCTCAAGCACGGTAAAGGTGCCCCAGGGTCGACTTTCGGTATTGCTCTCGATCAGCTGGGCCAAAGTCTCGGCAGAGAGGGGAACAGGGAGTTTGTCTGGTGGAGCCAGGTCTGGCTTAGGGGTTTCCAGCATGGAGTTGCCCTCCTCAGGGGTGTGCTTTTAGATTATCCCAGCCCTCCTGGGATCCCCAATAAGACGGTTCCGGTTACATCAGCGGGACAGAATCCTGTGGGATCATGAGAAGGTATCTGGCTTCGGGAAAACGCTATTGTCCTCCATGACTTCACCCCAGTCTGCTGTCTCCTATCCGGTTCACATTCACGATCGCCAACGGGATCGACACTATTTGATTCAGGTGCCCGCCGATCAGTACATTTTGGCCAGCGCAGAAGCCCAAGGGATCCAGCTGCCGTTTGCCTGTCGCAATGGGGCCTGTACCACCTGTGCGGTGCGGGTACGACAGGGATCCCTTTATCAACCAGAAGCAATGGGGATCTCGCGGGAGTTGAAGGAGCAGGGTTATGGGCTGCTGTGTGTGGGCTATGCGCGCTCGGAGCTATGGGTGGAGACCCAGGATGAAGATGAGGTGTATGAGTTGCAATTTGGGCGCTACTTCGGCAAAGGACGGGTCAGACCGGGGCTTCCCCTTGAGGAGGAGTAATGTCCTCCTCTACAGCTGGGGAACCTTCTGCGCTTTCTTCTAGGGGAACTCAAAGGATACCCCCCTTCTGGCAAGAGGGATGGCTCTTGGCGGCGGCGGCCTTGATCCCGGTGAATTTGGCCCCCAGTTTACTGTTGGTGCTGCTCGGCCTCGGTCGCAGCTATGGCCAGTGGGGGTGGGAGGTGTTGCGGGATCCCTTGCATCGGCTGGCTCTGGGGTTGAGCTTGGCAGTGGTGGTGGTGGCCCTGCTGGGGCACGATTGGCGGCTGAGTTTACCGGGCATGTTCAATTACTGGCCCTTTTTGGGGATGCTGCCAGTTTTTGCCCGCGTGCTGGCGGGTGCGGTGAAGCGCAAACGCTTGGCACAAGTGCTGGTGCTGAGCAGCTGGCTGCTGCTGCTGTTGGGTTGGGGGGAGGTTTTGTGGGGTTGGCGGTGGGATCTGTTTTTGGGGCCAATGTGGATCATAGGGGTGGCAGGGGGGGAGCGACCGGCGGCAGCCTTTACCTCAGCCAATATCCTGGCCATCTATCTGGTGATCATCCTCTGCTTGGCAGCAGGTCTGTTGTTGGACAAGGCTCGGGACGGGAAGGGCAACTGGCCAACAGCGGCCTGGCTCTGGAGCACGCTTGGGTTGGGATCCCTGTTGTTAATCTTGACCGCCTCCCGCAATGGCTGGGGAGTGGGGGCTTTGGTGTTGCTGCTGGGGTTGGGGATCCGACGCTGCTGGTGGGGGTTAGGGATCCTCATCGGTTCGGGAATCGCTGCTTTGGCGGCGGCTTTGGATTGGCCCGGTTGGCGAGCCGTTGTGCCACGGTTGCTCTGGAGTCGTTTGGCCGATACCTTCGACCCGCAGGCCACTTATTTCAGTTCCACCGCCAATCGGGTGGATGCCTGGCGTTTTGCGCTGGAAAGGGTGCAAGAACGTCCCCTAACCGGCTGGGGATGGCAGAGCTTCGCCGAGCTGTACAATGCCCAAAATCCACCGGAGCTATTGGGCCATTGTCACAATTGGTATCTGCATCTGGCGGTTGAGGGCGGGATCCCCATCTTGCTGGGCTATCTGCTGCTGTGGGGGTGGATCCTGTGGCGCAGCTGGCGGACATGGAGGCAGACTCAAGAGGGGGTGCTGTTGGGGATCCTCCTGGCGCTAGTTGCTTGGCTGGCCTCTGGGTTGTTGGATGTGGTGATCTTGGATGGTCGGATCCATCTGTTGGTGACCTTACTTTTGGGAGCAGCACTGGGGGCTGGGCAGGAAGGGCGAGGGATAGATCCTGAAAGATCCTGAACATGAGACTACCCAAAAGCCACAGTCGGATCTACCGTGAAGCAGTCTTACTCACTACTACTTCAGCAGGCCAAGGATGACCAGTGCCTCATCCGATCTTTTGGCTCAGAATCGCTATCTCAACGCCTTACACCAGATTGGGTTGGCGCTGCTGGATCGGCGTGAGCTGCCCGAACTGCTGCAGATGATTGTGCAGCAGGCAGCAGATTGACTGGGGGCAGCAAAAGGGTTTCTTTTCCGAGTCAGTGGGACGGATCCGAACGTTATGCGGCTGGAGGTGGGGTTGAATCAAGAAACTCGGGAGCCTCATCCAGATTTGGTGGCCGCAGTGCTGAATCAGGGCAAAACCCTGGGGCTCTCTCCCGCCACCGTACTGATCGATAAGGCCCAAACAGAGCACTTCTTTTCCGCCAGTGCTGCCCCCATTACCGACCTTGCCGGGAATATCTCTGGGGTCGTGGTGACCTTCCGGTCGGATCCCGGCGAGTCCAGAAGATTGCCAGGGGTAGGGATCCGAGTCATGGGGGGCGTTTGAGGTATTCTTTGTCCTAATGCGGATGCGGTCGAGTTCGGGATCCTGAGGCAGTATTAAGGCATCCCCTAACCCTCAGGGATTCTCTCCTGCACCGGAACGTCTATGTTCACCCTATCTGGCTACCGCATCACCGAAAAGCTGTACGAGGGGGCGCAGTCGCTGGTTTATCGCAGCATTCGCCAGTCGGATGGTCTGCCGGTGGTGTTAAAGGTGCTCAAAGAAGCGGATCCTACTCCGGAGCGGGTGGCGTGGTTTCGGCGGGAATATGACCTGCTGCGGCATCTCGATTTGCCAGGGATCGCCAAGGTCTATGGTCTCGAACAAGACCAGCGGCGGCTGTTGATGGTGCTAGAGGATTTTGGTGGGGAATCTTTGGCCCGGTTGGGTTTGGCTGGACACCTTGATCTGGAACAGTTTTTGGAATTGGCACTATCAATTGCCGAGATCTTGGCCGAGATCCATGCCGCACAGGTAATCCATAAAGATCTCAACCCCGCCAATATTCTGCTCAATCCGAACACTGGCGCTGTCAAGATTATTGATTTTGGTATTTCTACCCAGTTATCGCGGGAGATCCTGCCCTTTCAAGATCCCAAAGTGTTGGAGGGAACGCTGCCTTACCTTTCACCGGAACAAACCGGACGGATGAATCGGGCCGTCGATTACCGTAGCGATTTCTACGCTCTCGGGGTGACCTTTTACGAGTTGCTGGCTGGACACCTCCCCTTTGCCAGCCAGGATCCCTTGGAACTGATTCACAGCCACATTGCCCTGTCGCCGCCACCCTTATCTCAGATACGACCGGAGGTGTCGCAACCGGTGGCTGACTTGGTGAACAAGTTGATGGCCAAAAATGCTGAGGATCGGTATCTTTCCGCCGCAGGTTTGGCAGCCGATTTGAGACGATGTCTGGAACAATGGTGCAGCCAGGGTGAAATCAAGCCTTTTCCGTTGGGACAAGCTGAACGACAGGCTCAGTTGGTATTTCCCCAGAAGCTGTATGGACGGGAGAGAGAATACCAAGAGCTATTGGCAGGGTTTGAACGGGCCAGCCAGGGATCCCTGGAGCTGATGTTGGTGGGGGGGTATGCCGGGGTGGGAAAATCCGCCCTCATTCATGAATTGCATCGACCGATCACGGCGCGGCGCGGCTGTTTTGTGGCAGGTAAATACGAGCAATACAAACGGGATATTCCCTACTTTGCCATCGCTCAAGCCTTTGGCGGTTGGTGTGAACAGGTGTTGGTGGCCAGTGATAGCGAGCTACAGGGTTGGCAAGAGCGGCTGGGATCCGCCTTGGGACAGAATGCCCAGGTGCTCATCGATGTGATTCCAGCATTGCAGGTGATTTTGGGATCCCAACCCCCGGTACCCAGTGTTGGATCCCGTGAGGCCCAGAACCGCTTCCATTTTTTGTTTGGGCAATTTTTACGAGCCATCGCCCAACCGCAGCGGCCTTTGGTGGTATTTCTGGATGACTTGCAGTGGGCGGATGCGGCCTCGCTACAGCTGCTCCAAGCCCTGCTGCGGGATCCCGAACTGCGCCACTTGTACCTGATTGGAGCCTACCGAGACAACGAAATTCTTTCGGGAACTGGAGATGCTGTTCATCCGTTGGCCTTGACGATCGAGGGGCTTCGCCACGGTACACTGCACCAGATCCATCTGGATAACCTGAAGCACCAGGATTTGATGGCGTGGTTGGCGGATACCCTCAGCCTTGCAACCGAGCGCTGTGCTTCCTTGGCCACTTTGATCGAGGCCAAAACCCAGGGCAACGCCTTTTTTGCAACAGAATTTTTGAAAACCCTGGCGGCTGAACAGTTGCTCAGGTTTCAGTCCGGGGAATGGGTTTGGGATACAACTCAAATCGCAGCCAAGGGCATCACCGACAATGTGGTGGATCTGATGGCGAGCAAAATTGGCGGGTTGCCAGCGCGTGCTCGTCAAGCCCTACAACTGGCCGCGTGTGTGGGCACCAGCTTTGATCTGCGGTTGCTGGCCAACCTGGCTAGCACTGATTCGGGATCCCCTCTCACTTTGGCGCACCTGTGGGATGATCTGCGCCCTGCATTGCAGGAGGGGTTGGTGTTTCCATTGGATGGTCGGTATCGCCTTTTGGAGACAGCCGCGAGTTACGCCCACGGCACCCTAGCAGGAACGGATCAAGACGATTGGCCCGCATCGCAGCTGGATATCCAGCTGAAATTCCGCCACGACCGCATCCAACAAGCGGCTTATTCGCTGCTCTCAGACGCAGAAAAGGGATCCCAACACTGGCAGATTGGCCAATGGCTGCTGGCTCAAGCAACCCCCACAGAAGAGCACCTGTTTGAATTTGAAATTGTGCCGCAACTGAATGCAGGCAGAACCCAGGTTCAAGAGGATGCCTCCCGCTGGCAACTGATTCAACTGAATCTACAAGCGGGTCAACAGGCCAAACAGAAAAATGCCTATGCCTCTGCCGCTCGTTATTTGCAGGTGGGGCTGGATTTGCTGCCTCCGCAGGCTTGGGAACAGAATCGTGCTTTGGTTTGGGAGCTGCATTTGGCGGCTTTGGAAGTGGGCTACCTGAACACAGACTTTGCTGCAGCTGAGCACTTGGCCAACAGGCTCCTGGCCCATTGTCAGACCCCTCTGGAACAGGCTCGCATTGATGAGATCAAAATCCTCTCTACCATTGCCCAAAACCAGATGGTTGAGGCGTTGGATCTGGGTTTGGCGGCCTTAGAACGGTTAGGGATCCCTTTGCGAGCCGATCCCCCTGTGGTGGAAGCCCCAGAGGAATTGTTGCATTTGCCAGAAATGCAAGATCCCCAGTATTTGGCGGCGATGCGAATTTTGGTGATGTTGCATAGCCCTGCCTATATTGCCCGCCCGCAGGTGTTGGGGCAGTTGGTCTTTACAACGGTGCAATTGTGTTTGGATCAGGGCAACTCCTATCTGGCTCCCTTTGCTTATGCCTACTACGGCCTCTTGTTGTGCGGCATTTTTGAAGACTTGGCTTTGGGATATCGCTTTGGTCAAATCGCTCAAGACCTGCTAGAACGCTTTTCCTTTCCGTCGGACAGTGCAGCACCAGTTCAGCCGCCGCCAGCTCTTCCCACCCCAGGGCGCAGTCCCATTCAATGCAAAGTGGAAGTCTTGCTCAATGCCTGCATCCGCCACTGGCGGGATCCGGCCCCTACCGTCACCCAAGACCTGCAACGGGCGATTACCACCGGTCTAGAAGTGGGGGATTTAGAGTGGGCCACCACCGCTGTTTCCACCTGGCACGCCAACATCACCCTCTGCGGGGAACCGCTGGGATCCATTCGCGGGCACCAAGTGGCCTACAAAGAATTGCTCCACAACCTCAAACAAGACTTTTATGCCAACTACTGCAAAATCTGGGAGCAGTTTGTCCTGAATCTGCACCAACCGGATCCCGACGGGGATCCAGCCCAGCTGCGAGGGGTCGCGTTTGATGAAACCGCAATGGTGCCCTTCTTTCAAGCCACCCAAAACTACACCTCCCTCTACGGCTACCATCTGGCTGCCTGTATGTTGGCTTACCTGTTTCATCGGGAGGAACAAGCGCTAGATCACGCTCAACAGGCTGCCACCTACCAACTCAGCGCCGCCAGTTTGATGATCTCCAGCCAAATCCCCTTTTACGAGGCCCTGGCGCTCTGTCGGTTGCGCCCCCAACAAGCGGAAGATCAGCGGGGGGCCTACCAAGAGCGCTTCCAAACCCATTTGCAGAAGTTGCGTTTCTGGGCCAGTCATGCCCCGACCAATTACCAGCACAAGGTAGATTTGCTCGAGGCGGAATGGGCACGACAACAGGGATCCTTAGAAACGGCAATGCTAGCCTACCGGCGGGCCATTCAAGGGGCGAAGCAAGGGGGCTTTCTCCACGAAGAAGCTTTGGCCTACGAACTGGCGGCAGAATTTTACTTGGAACAGGACTTTGAAGAAATTGCCTACACCTATTTCCGTTTAGCCCACCACACCTATCGCCGTTGGCAAGCTCCCGCGAAAGCTCTGGATTTGGAGCAGCGCTATCCTCTTGCTTTTCTCGAGGGCTCCGATCAGCCTGTCAGCATCACTCGCATTCTGTCTACATCTGGGGGTACTCCCACGTCCCGGCTGGATCTGGCCAGTGTCCTCAAGGCGGCACAAGCCCTCTCCCAAGAGATTGAACTGGATAAGCTGCTGACGACTTTGATGCAAATTCTGATCGAAAATGCCGGGGCACAGCAGGCGGTATTGTTGCTGAATCAAGGTGCGTCAGATCCTGGTGCACAAGGGGAGGAACTGCGGTTGGTGGCTCAAACCCCGGCAGAGTTTTCCGGGATCCCGTTGCCAGAATCGGTGCTCAATTATGTGCAGCGTACCCAAGCCAGTCTGGTTTTAGCGGATGCGGCCAAAGAAGGGGGGTTTGCGACGGATCCCTCCATTCAACACCGGCAGGTGCGTTCCATTCTCTGTGCGCCGTTGCTGAATCAAGGGCAGTTGGTGGGGTTGGTTTATCTGGAAAACAACTTAACGGCGGCGGCCTTTACCCCCGCCCGTCTGGAGGTGGTGCAACTGCTCTCCGGCCAGGCGGCCATCGCCATCAGCAATGCCCAACTGTACGCCGAGGTGAAAGAAAGCCAAAATCACCTAGCCCAGATCCTCGAAGCCATGCCCGTTGGGGTAACCGTTTATGATCCCCAAGGGATCCCCTACTACGCCAATCGTCGTGCCACAGAACTGTTGGGTGGGCCTGTGTTGCAAACGACTGCGGTTGAGGATTTATCTCACCAGTATCAAGTGTACAAAGCCGGTACGACAGAACCCTATCCTGTCCAGGACTTGCCTTTGGTGCGAGCTTTTCAGGGGCAGGCCAGCAGTGTTGAAGATATGGAAATTCATCCGGAGGGGCAAGTGATCCCTCTGGAGTGTTGGGGCTCCCCAATCTACAACCAGCAGGGTCAGGTCATTTACGGGGTTGTGGCCTTTCAAGACATCACCCAGCGCAAGCAGGCGGAACAGTTGATGGCGGAGTACAGCCGCACCCTAGAGGCGCAAGTTCGGGAGCGCACTCAAGCCTTAAGCCAAGCCCTAGAAGAATTGAAGGCAACCCAACAGGAGTTGATCCAATCGGAAAAAATGGCGGCTCTGGGTCAATTGGTGGCCAACATTGCCCATGAGATCAATACACCTCTGGGTGCGATCCGCGCCTCGATTGGTAACATCACCACTGCTCTAGAACGATCTCTGCGGAGTTTGCCCTTGTTGTTTCAGCAGCTTTCTCCAGAGAGGCAAACCGATTTTCTGGCGCTGGTACAAAGTTGTAGCCAAACCTCGATGGCACTCTCTCCCCGCCAAGAACGACAATTGCGCCGTGCTTTAGTAGAAGCCTTGGAAAATATGCAGTTGGGATCCCTCGATTTGCACGCATTGGCCAGTCTGTTGGTGGAAATTGGCATCACCGAACAACCGCAGCGGTGGCAAACCTTGCTCAGGGATCCCTTGCGGGAACACATTTTAGAAACGGCCCGGGATTTAAGCAGCCAAATGCGCAACGGCCACAACATCAGCCTGGCCATCGAACGGGTTTCCAAGATCGTCTTTGCCCTGCGCAGTTACGCCCGGTTCAGCAGTACGGGTGAAAAAAGCAGAGCCGCTCTCACCGAGGGATTGGAGGTGGTGCTCACCACCACAACCTGCTCAAACAGGGGATTGAAGTCATTCGTGACTTCCAGCCTCTGCCGGAGATCCTCTGTTACCCCGACGAGCTAAACCAAGTGTGGACGAACCTGATTCACAATGCCATTCAGGCCATGGAGGGTAAAGGGCAGTTGCAGGTGCGGGCCTATCCGCAGGGATCCGAAGCCGTGGTGGAAATTATCGATTCTGGCCCAGGGATCCCCGCTGAGCTACGGGAACGCATTTTCGAGCCGTTTTTCACCACCAAACCCGCTGGGGAAGGCAGTGGCCTGGGGTTGGATATCGTGCGCCGCATCCTGGACAAGCACCAAGGCCGGATCGAGGTGGAGAGCCAACCGGGTCGCACCTGTTTCCGCATTCTGTTGCCCTTAAGCTAATCGGCCTTTACGCGTGTGCTGCACTCGGGATTTCAGCTCCACTCGTTAAACTAGCTATGTTGAAAGCTCCCCTCAGACAGCTGCCCTTTTTTACGGGATCCCATGCGTCGCCAGCTCAAAACCCTAAACCAAATTCTCGACTATAAACTGGCGGACTTGCGCCTGTTTGGCCGAGCTGAGTTGAAGGGGCCGATTTTGAATGTCCTACTGGAGCGCCTGCCGGGGGATGTGGTAGATACGCTGCAGTTGATGGAGATTATCCGTACCGCTGTCGAAGCCTCGATGTTACAAGACCTCCGCAAAGTCAACGTTTATCTGTGGTGTCGCGGGCAAGAGGCCGATGCACCGGAGTGGAGTGAAAGTTTTGCAGTGGAACCATTGGTGTTGGCCAACTCCGAGGAATCCTCCCGCCGAGCCATGAGCCACCGGCAAGACTATCCCGGCATGCGGGTGCTGTTTTTTTGCCTCGGGATTTGCCTGAGTGGGTTCTACATATTGGGGGGATGGCAGCGGGTGGATTTGATTCCACCGGCAGTAGCGCTGGTTTTCGGCATAGGGTTCCCCTGGCTGAAGCGCTGGCTAGTAGCACGGGTGCACCCCTTGTTTCGGCAGATCGGCTTGGGCATGGGGTTGGTGTTGATGGGGATCCTGGTGGTGCTGATCTGGCGGCAGGGCTGGAGTGTTACCTACGGGATCCTATCTCTGGTGGCAATTCTCCTATGGGGTCTGGGAGCTTGAACAACTCATGGGGATCCATTCAGCCTCTATTCAGCTACTGTACCGCTGAAGACATGTAGGGCAGGCCCGGTCATAAACACATGCTGGGTACTTGGATCCCAGCGAATCTCCAGGTTTCCACCCGGCAGCTCCACCGTGGCTTCGGGTTCGGCCCGTCCCTCCAAAACCGCAGCCACCAGAACCGCACAGGCTCCCGTCCCACAGGCCAGGGTTGCCCCTGCTCCCCGCTCCCAAACCCGCATGCGCAGACAAGTCGGGCTGAGCACTTGTACAAATTCTGTGTTGGTCCGCTCAGGGAAAGCAGGATGATGCTCAAACTGGGGTCCCACCACCGGCAAATCCAGATCTTCTAACGATTCACCGGCTCCCAAGAAAGTCACGCAATGGGGGTTGCCCATACTCACCCCGGTCACCTGCCACTCTCGTCCGGCCACAGAGAGGGGTTTTTGGATCACCTTTTGCTCAGCTTCAGCCAGGGTTGTGGGAATTTGGCCGGCGAGGAGGCGCGGGATCCCCATATCAACAGTGACCTGTCCATCCGCCCGTAACTGCGGCACGATCCGTCCTGCCAAGGTGTGAATTTGGTAAGCACCCTCTCGACCGGGAATCCCCAAACGGTGCAAAAACTGGGCCAAACAACGGATCCCATTGCCGCACATTTCCGGCTCAGAGCCATCGCTGTTGAAGAGACGCATGCTGAAATCCGCCCCCGCTTGCCCCGGCAGTAAAAAAATCACCCCGTCCGCCCCAATGCCAAAGCGGCGATCACAAAGGGCAATGGCCTGTTCGGGGGTTAAACAGGGCTGGGGCTGCTGGCGGTTATCCACCAAAATAAAGTCATTCCCCAACCCTTGATACTTGTGAAATGAAAGGCGGGAGGGGAGGGGCGATGGCAACGGAGCAGACATGCGAACCGGATCCCGAAGCGACAGGCTTTAATCCTCGTGCATCTCGTAGGGATCCTGCAACTCCTTAGAAGGAGGGCCGAAGGCCGTGTAAATGGCAAAGGCGGTGATGCAAATGGTGACAACCGCAATTGCCACGATCAAGGAAAAAGTGGGTTCCATAACAGTGCTTTCGATCCTGAGAGAATCAGACTATAGTATTACACAAGTTTACAATTCCTTGCCGAAGGCAAAAGCGGTTAGCCAGATTCTGGTAGCTTGATCTTTGTAAGCTAGAGCCTGGTTTGCCCTCAGCTGATCCACGCTGGCAATGCGGGGCACTGGGGATCGCCGCCCTCGGTTAGCTGTCTGTACTGGTTGACAAGTGTCCTTTTCCTGACTTACTGCGAGAACCTATGGCCATTCGTACCAAACTGGGCGAGCTGTTGCGCCCCCTCAACTCTGAATACGGTAAAGTTGCTCCCGGCTGGGGAACCACGCCTCTGATGGCGGTTTTCATGGGCCTTTTCACCGTCTTTTTGCTGATTATTCTGCAGATTTACAACAAGTCACTGCTCCTGGAAAATATCAACGTCTCCTGGGAAAGCCTTAGCTTCTGAGCTTCCCATAGCCTGTGCCATTTTAAGTGGGATACAAAAGCCGGTGGCAGGAGGTGGGCTTGACCGACCCATGGCCGGCTTTTTCTGGTGCGTTACCCGCTTCTGACGAGGAGAGCCCTCAAGATTTCTAACCTAGGATGCCGGCTCCAACCGCAACAGGGAGCCATTGGGGGCATCCGTGAGCAGATACAGCAAGCCATCCGGCCCTTGCCGCACATCGCGAATTCGCCCGACGGCTCCCTCCAGAAGACGCTCTTCCGCCACGATCTGATCCCCTTCCAGTTGCAAGCGGGCTAGATGTTGTCCCGCCAGTGCCCCGACAAACAAATTCCCTTGCCATTCTGGAAAGGCTTCGCCCGTGTAAAACGTCATGCCCGAAGGAGCAATGGAGGGGGTCCAGTGCAACAGAGGTGAGGCCAAACCTGGAGCTTCCGACCGTCCTTCCCCTACAGGGCCACCGGTATATTCCCGCCCATGGCTGATCAGCGGCCAACCATAGTTCACCCCTGGAGCAAGGATGTTGATCTCATCGCCACCGCGCGGCCCATGCTCATGGGACCAAATCGCTCCGGTTTCTGGGTGACGAGTGAGGCCCTGAATGTTGCGGTTGCCATAGGTATAAACTTCTGGCAAAGCCCCCGCTTGATTTACAAAAGGATTGTCCGCAGGGATCCCACCCGAGTCGGTGAGGCGCAGCACTTTTCCGGCATGATCCCCCAGATCCTGAGCGCGATCCGGTTCACCTCGATCCCCAGTAGCAATGTAGAGCAAGCCGTCTTCATCGAAGGCAAGCCGTGCCCCGAAGTGTTGCCCTGCCGGCGTCTTCCGCGCCATGTCGAAGATCACTTCCAAATCGTAAAGCCCCTCTAGCCCCAGCCTGGCTCGTGCCACTCGCGTTCCCGCTGCCGTGGATCCCGGCGTCTCTGCTGCCGAGTAAGCCAAGTAAATCCAGCCATTTTCGTCGTACTCAGGATGTAAGACCACATCCAACAAGCCTCCCTGTCCCCGGGCCACCACCTCCGGCACCCCAGCAATCGGTTGCGGATCCAAGCCGTTCGCAGTCACTAGCCGCAGTCGCCCCGGACGTTCGGTCACCAAAATTGAGCCATCCGGCAAAAAGGCCATACCCCAGGGGTGTTCTAGCCCATTGGCCAAAGAAGTCACGCGAAAGGGTTGTTCGGTTCTGGCTCTGGGTAGCGCTTGGGCATGGGTTCCCTGCTGTAAGGTCATTACCGCTTCCGCACTGACGGGATTGGCCCTCACCGGAGCTGGAGCAACCGCCATTCCCAAAACAAAGAGCAGGGTGGGGAGGTGCTTCATGGTTCGGAGCTTGATTTTCATTCGCTGTCCCCTAGCGACATTTACATTCCTTATCAATTATCGCTACTGCCTTTTTCGGTTGAGGTTCCCCTGGCGGCAGAGTTGGTTGCGGGCATGAGTTGTCTTTGACCGGCTGGGTTAGTCTTTAAGGCGGTGTTGATCAGGGATCCCGAACCGATGCTGGAGCCGATTGAGGTCTTTGCCCAATTTCCCGCCCGCCCACCCCGACAGCAAACCTGCGGATCCCTTGAGCAACTACAGGTGCATCCGACTGGGATCCGGTTGATCTGCACCCAGGGAAGTTGGTCAGTCCAAGTCCTCACCCCCCGCCTATTGCGTCTGCGCTTCAGCCCCACCGGAGAACCCTTACCCCGTCGTTCCTGGGATGTAGCCCTTGCCGATGAGGAGTGGCCACCCGTTCCCTTTCAACTAGAAGAAAGCCCAACTCAGGTGCAACTATCTACCGCTCTGGTGCAGGTTTACATCGACCGGGATCCAATTCGGTTCCGCTTTCAAGATCACCAGGGGCAGCCCTTTGCCACCGATATCGAAGGTAACCGCAACCTCAGTTGGGATGCCAAAGGGATCCAACTGCACAAGCACCTCCATCCCCAAGAGCAGATCTACGGCCTGGGGGAGCGGGCCGGCCTGTTAAACAAACGGGGCAGACGCTACAGCCACTGGACGCAGGATTGTTGGAACTACGATGCCCACAGCGACAATCTCTACCAAGCCATTCCCTTTGCCCTCTGCCTTCGTCCCGGCCTCTGTTATGGGCTGTTCCTCCACTGCACCCATTGGAGCCAGTTTGATCTGGGCCAAACAGATCCTGAGCAACTGACCCTCGAAGTGCATGCCCCTGAGCTAGACTACTACCTTCTCTACGGCCCCACCCCCGCTCAAGTCCTGAACACCTATACCCAACTCACTGGCCGCACCCCTCTACCCCCTCTCTGGGCCCTAGGCTATCAGCAATGCCGCTGGAGCTACTCCAGCGCTGCCCAAGTACAAGCCATAGCGCGGCAGTTTCGACAGCGACACATCCCTTGTGATGTCCTTTACTTAGACATCGACTACATGCGCGGCTACCGGGTCTTCACCTGGGATCCCTTGCGGTTTCCGGATCCCAAAGAGTTAATCACACAACTCCATCAAGCAGGATTCCAGGTGGTCACCATTGTGGATCCAGGCGTCAAATTTGACCCAGAAGCCGACTATGCCGTCTTCGATGAGGGGGTAGCCCAAGATTTCTTCATTCGTCGCGCTGATGGCCACCTTTTTCATGGGTACGTCTGGCCCGGGAAAACCCTCTTCCCCGACTTTCTACGCCCGGAAGTACGGCAATGGTGGGGAGACTGGCAAAAGGTGCTCACCCAAGTGGGCGTCGCCGGCATCTGGAACGACATGAATGAACCTGCCCTCAATGATCGGCCCTTTGGAGATGGCGGTCAGATCGTCGATATCCCCCACGATGCCCCCCAGGGATCCCCCTCCGAACCCACCACCCACGCCGAAACCCACAACCTCTATGGCCTGATGATGGCCCGGGCCTGCCGCGAAGGACTGGAACGCCTCAACCCCACTCAACGCCCCTTTGTCCTGACCCGCTCCGGCTATGCCGGGATCCAGCGCTGGTCAGCCGTTTGGACAGGTGATAACCAGTCCTCTTGGGAGCACCTGGAAATGTCTCTCCCCATGCTCTGTAATTTGGGCCTATCGGGCGTGAGCTTTGTCGGGGCTGATATCGGCGGTTTTGGGGGCAATGCCAGCCCAGAACTGTTCGCCCGCTGGATGCAAATGGGAATCCTCTACCCCCTTATGCGCGGCCATACAGCCATGGGTACCCGCCCCCACGAACCCTGGTGCTTTGGCCCAGAAGTCGAAGCCATCTGTCGGCAGGCCATCGAGCTGCGCTACCAATTGCTGCCCTACCTCTACAGCCTGTTTTGGGAATCCAGCCAAACCGGAGCTCCCATTTTGCGGCCTCTGCTCTACGAATTTCCGGATGACCCACAAACCTACGACCTCTCTGACCAAGCCATGCTGGGATCCTGGCTGCTAGCCGCCCCTGTGGTACGCCCGGGCGTCCGGCAACGGGCAGTTTACCTACCGGCAGGTACTTGGTTTGACTGGTGGACCGGCCAGTCTTACCACGGCCCTACTCATATCCTCGCGCCTGCCCCCCTAGCCCACATGCCCCTCTTTGTCAGGGCAGGAGCCATTTTCCCTCTCGCTCCCGTGCAACCCTGTACTGCCAACGCCAACTGGGATCCCTTCACCCTTCGCCTTTACCCCGGTGACGGCAGCTTCACCCTCTACGAAGATGATGGGCGCACCCTCAACTACCAAGCAGGAGACTGGGCAACCACCACCTTCCATCTGCGGCAAACCGAGGCTCAGCTGCTACTGGAGATTACCCCCCGCCAGGGCAACTGGATCCCTGCCAACCGTACTTGGGTCATTGAACCCTTGGGCTATGCCCCTCTCTCCTTCAGAGATGACGGACAAAGGCATCAACTCAGCTTTTCCCCAGTCTGAACCCCCCATTGCTCTACACAATTTCCTTCAAGGCCTCTAACAGCTCTTGATTGTCCCGCTTAAATACCGGCAACCACTCTACATGCTGATACCGCAGGATCCCTTGGCTATCTATCACAAAGTAAGCCCGGCGAGTTCCCAGTAGGCTATCCACCCCATACTGCCGACTGACCACCCTATCCACATCGCTCAGCAGCGGAAACTCCAGCTTCAACTGTTCAGCAAACTCTTGGTGTTTCGAGATTGGGTCGCTGCTGATCCCCAAGATCTCACACCCCGCTGCCCGAAACGCTCCCCAATCTTCCCGAAAACAACTCATCTCACTCGTACACACCGGGGAGAAGTCTGCCGGGTAAAAAGCCAGTAACACCTTGCTCTTGCCGCGATAGGCTCCCAGCGAAATTTGGGATCCCTTCGGGATCCCTTTCCCCACCGCAGGCAGGCTGAAGTCAGGGGCAGCAGCACCAATTGCGATCGCCATAAGGCCGTCCGACTCACGCTAAAGTACCTCCCACAGTCTAACGGGAGAGGATCCGGATCCCTTCTTTGTCTAAAAAAACCTCTTCCAGGGGGTTGACAGGGCATGGTTATGGGGCATAGGCTAGTAAAGCGCCAATGAGGCAGATGGCCCCGGGCGTTCCCAGAACCTTGACAATCAGTACAGTCAACCATCATGGAGC
>NZ_JAFIRA010000025.1 GCF_022848905.1 Thermostichus vulcanus str. 'Rupite' | reverse complement strand
GTTCTAACTCTACAAACTCTTGGATTTTGACTCCAGCAAGACCCAATAACTTATCAAGAGGAACCAATGTTCGTCATGGAACTCAGTATCTCATTATACTATCGACACCAAAATGTCAGGAGAGCCGACCACCATCAACCGGATCCCCCTTCCTGCATATCCTCGCCATAGCTTTGGCCCCCATCAACAGAGCCTCGTTTGTCATCCCACAAGCGACCTACTGGATCTGCCTCTTCTTTGATATTCTTTAGGCCCAAGATAGTATCCACATCCTCCACAATCCTTTGCATCAATTGCTGTTCGATAAATTTTTCTCGGCACAACTGCCGAGTTCTCGACTCAACATTCATTGGCGATTCAGATGCTGCCTCAAAAGCTGCTGGAATTGTTGTCTCTGTCTTGTAGAGATCTGCAACATCGTAGACAAAGGATAACGGTTTGCCTGTATGAATAAATCCTAAAGCCGTTGAATAGCCCACCGCATGCAACGCAGCCTGACAGACTGAATACAGACACGCATTAGCCGCAGACAAAGCCCGATTGATGGGATCAGAATCCTCCCATTTACTTAGCTTATAATCTCGCCCTTTCCACTCCACACCGGTCTCTTTGCGTAGACGGCTATAGGTCGTGCGTACCCGCACCCCCTCCAGCCCCCGGATCTGTTGAAGCGTCAAGCCCTCCTCCAGAGGCTCGGCAAACCGAAACAGATACATCCGCCGCACCACAGCCAAATGTTGAACCGGATCCGCCCACAATTTCGCCTGGTGATAAAGTCGTTCCACACTGCTGGAGGGATGGGATCCCTTGGCATAAAACCGTAGTCCATCTTCACCAACCCACTGTACCGAACAAGAACTATCCGCCAGATTCTTGATCGCGGCATGGGTGATCACACTGCCAGGGCCAAGCATTAATGTCGTCAAACTGGCACAAGGAATCACATAGCGCCCCTGCTCCTGCAAAACCGCAATTGCTTTGGCATCCTGTTCAATGCGGCATCGCTCCACATAGACATAGCTAATACTGTCCCGAATCTTCGGGATACTGCGTAATGAAGACATGGTCAATCTCCAGACTAAGGTTGGCCGAGTTCTCTACATCCGTGCTAGGGACAATAACCCACAGCCATACGACCGTCCCCGCCCAATTCCCTGTTGCACCGCCTTAACAAGAGCCGTTGGTTCCACCACTTGCAAGACCCCTTCAAACAAAACAGTATGGATCCGAATGGGAGCTTGATCATTTTTTTTCTTTGCAAACACATTGGCCGATGGGATCGCATCCACTGACATCAAAGAAAAGCCATAGTTCTTCCCCTTGCGAGCTAGCCAAGCCAATTGATCCTCGCGCCGATAGAAACCCACTATTTTATGGGTTTGCTTATCTCTTTTGCTGGGATTTGCCCTCAGCCGAAACTGAAATAACTGTCCTTCTCTCCATCTAGCAGGGTTCAAGTCAAACCGCTTAACCTTTACATTGCACTCAAGATATCTGTCGGGCAGACAAGACCAATCTGGCTCAATGGCAGATTGCACCAAAACTTTGTAGCTATCAGGCTCCTGACGATAGAGAATATGCCAGTCTGAGCGAGGAGTTTCTGTGGGCTGATCTGGAAACCCATTCATAATTCGTTGGTGGAAAGCATGAGCATTACTTAAATCTCGATAAACCTGCGGCAGTCGCTCATTGAGAATTAGCTGGGAAAGGTACATATCACCTCCGGCACATTAAAGTATTGAGTTGTCACCGCACGACGACCAAAGCGGCGATTCTGCCAATCCAACGGCACATCCTGACGAATATCGGTGCCATCCTGCACTTCCATCACAAAACGGAGCTGAGAGGGAGGATCTTTACGTCCGCGATGCTCATAGGCTCGGTGGCACAAGGCATCTAGTAAAGGTAAATCAACCACTCCCACCCGAATGGGATGACTGGGAATGAAACTTTTTCGGCCTAAGAATAGCTGCCAGCGGGGTTGTTCTAGAGCTTGATCCAACTGCTGTAACAAGCCTAGCTCACCCTCTAGGCCCACCAGATAATCTGCATCCGCTACGTAATAGCGTTCGCTTAAGGTAGTACTGGCTTTATTCTTGTCCCGGATGTTGTCTTGGATGGTGTGGTAGTCCCGTTGCAGGATCCCTTCTTTGTTGACCCGCACCCCCATCTTGAGGGCAGCCAAGTCAGCCACAGGATCCCAGCGGGGCCGACCGAGAGCAGCACAGAGGATCCCTATCACCGCAGATTTAGTGGGTTCGCGGCGGCTATCCCGGTGCCCAAACTGACTGTGGTCACCCCAGCTCATCATCGGTGCCCGCAGCCGCATCAAGAGAGTTGGCATTTTATTTCCCTCCATTGATGAGAGCTGCTTCCAGAGCTTCTTTTAGCAGCGCATCTACCGATTCCTTTAGCACAGGGGCAAGGCTTTCAAGCTGTTTTGCCAGCGTTGTACGGGTGACGATGCCCTTATATTTCACACCCATTTCACCATACATTTTGGTCAGGTCAGTCCAGTGAACATCAAGCGCCTTAACTGCATTTTCAAGCAAGCTTTTGCCTCCCTTAGGTGCAACCGGCTCTTCAAAAGCATCCACTAAAGAGATGGGCTGTCCTTGCCGCACCACCGCCATGACTGCTGCCGGTCGTGTGTGAGCCGCAAAGCCATTTTGATGCCCAGATGGAATGGCATGAATAAACGCCTCGGCAAAGGCTTTCACAATGGATCCCAGATGCTCGGTTCCGCCCAAATTGCGAGCCAATTGCTCAGTATCGAGGGTAGCGAAGCGGTAATAGGTGGAGCTGTTGTAGCCAGTTTCTCCCATATGGTCAGCTCCGGTATCTTCACTGCTGCCCAGATCATCCACAGCCGTAAAGAAATCGAACTCCTGTTGCAAGGTGTTGACGCTAATGGCATGGGCCATTTGCACAGCAGCATCCACATTCACCGTGGGCAATGAAGCCATCATGCGGCCAAAGAGGGCGACATCACCGGGTTTACCCGTTTCGATTAAAGCCTTTTGGATAGTCTTTGCAATCTCCGTGGGAAACTCTGGCTTATCCCCGGATAGGCCAGGTTCGATAGCGGTCCAGTTTTTGGTCAAGATGTTGGCCATTGCATCAAGTTCTGTTCTTCCCAAAAACACAATCGTTTTGGCTTCTTGTTTATCGTTGAACTCGAGCTTGAGTCCTTCCTGCAAAGCGAGTCGAGCAGCGATCTCAGCCTGTTCAGCAGGGATCCCTGCCTTAACTAGGTTAGATTTCAACTGTGGGATCCAGTTGCGAGACCGATCGGCAAATTGGGCAGGGTCGAGGTCAGCATAGTCTTGATAAAACTTTCTCACCGCCCGCTTTTGACACTGGCTAGAGATGCGGGCACGCGGACGACCACCAAAAACGGTGGATTTAGGCATACCATTTTCATCCCGGTTCAAATTGGCGGGGGGGAAGCTTTGGATCAAATGGAGTTCGAGTTGCATGGTAATTTCCTCAAATTGGGTTAGGTGAATAAAGCCAGACTCATCTTCATTGCTCTTGCCCTGTTCATATCCTTTCAGGCATGGCTGGTAAATCTCAACAGTTTCATGGTTTAACCTCGTTAAGCGGTGTTGCCCCCCAAAATGTCTTAGCCCACTGGTCTTGGATAAATTGATCGGGATGATCCCAGAAACAGAGATCGGCAATGAGTTGGGGATAGTAGACGGGGATTTTCTTGTCCTTTTTACTTTTGATCAACCGTACCAACGCTGTGATTGGCGATTGAATATCGACCAAATCTGTATCCAGCAGGGATCGAAATCGTCGCTCTACTCCCTTGGATGCACTGCTGTTGTGTAAATCCAAGCAACTTTGGGCAAAACTGCGGGGGGTAGGCTCTTTTTCTTGAGCGTGGTAGGTAGATAAACACGCCACAAAGATCCAAATATCCTGTTGCCACTCGTGGATGCCTGCCAAATAGGGCAGTGTAAAGGGATAAACTTTACGAAGATGGTGGTGTTCACCGGAGAGTGCCCGTTTGAAGGTTGCTCTGGCACCAGTATCATTTTTGATGCGATCGCGAATCGCCTGTAGGAATTTTGTTTCTCGCTCTAGTCGAGGTGGGGTCTGGGTTGTGGTCATGAACCAAGCTCCTATTGGGCAACGGCTTGTTTTTTCTTGGTGTTTTTCTTGGCGGCAGCTTTTGCTTTTTTGGCCTCCTTCTCCTCTGGGCTGGCTCGCAAATCTGCAAGTTTCCACTCCAGGGTGCGGAGAGCAACGGCTCTAGCCTTGTAGTTGCGAATGGACTCAATCGACTCGGTAAAGGCTCCCCGAGCGGCGGTTTGGACGGTTTGAGTCCAGGCGGGAAGTTCCTTAAACCCATAACGGATGATGCCATCAGCTCCCGTCTGCTTATCCTGGGGCAGGGCGTTAAGCAGCTCAGGAAAAGCACGATCTAACCTGGCCCAGTAGCGGGATTCCCCATCCAAGGCATTGGCAAGACTACCAGGATCCCCGTTCTTGAGAGCCTCTGCCAGGGCAAAGTAGGGGCTACCTCGAGAGGAGCGGAAGATTTGTTGGTGGTCTTCGGCGATTGTGATCGCAATCTTCAATGTTTGAGCCAAGTCCCCATCAGTCACATACTGAATCGGGGCCGAAAAATGCTCCCAACTCCAGCCCAGGGGCTTAGCCTTATCAGCGCTGAGGCCAGAGACTTGGAAAGTTACGACATCATCAACTAGGTCTTCAGATTTCAGGTCAGCCAGCCAATCGACAATGCGGGGCCGATGTTGCTTTTCTGCCGTCAACAGAAAGCTATCAGCATCGCGCCAAAGCTGTTTACTCAGGGACAGGCGCACGGGCTTATCGTCCCGGTAGGCGACTCCACATTCCCACTGTTGGGGAGATACTTTATCCGGCAGGGAGTGACCCATCGTAATTGCCAACTGGCTCACCTGATCACCCTCTGGAAAGAGTCGCAACCGCCGCCAGGGAAAGGTGAGGTAGCTGATATAGCCTTCTGGTATTGTCTTCTTCGGTTTGCCACCATAGCTTGTTTCCCAGGCAGGTAAATCCTCTCCTGAAACCACACTGGGCACCTCAGAAGCTGGGTCATAGCACATCAAGTTCAGCAGAAGGGTCTGCTTCAAAGTGCTGCCCCGCACCAGCACATTGGCAACATTGATAGTGGGAGTATTGACGGCTGAACGATTGCCGCTGGTTTGCCCAACATAGAACGCTCTCAGGCTAGTGATATCCACGCCTTGGAGTCGCACTAGTAAACGAGCCGCTTGGGCCAGCGAAAGGCTGTAGCCACTCCACTCGTGTTCATGGGAGAACACCTCAGAAGTGCTCATGGTATGGATGGCATAGATAGGAACTGCTTTCTCCAGAGGCAAGTCGGGATCCTGCATAAAAGGGTGCTCAGGATGGAGCAAGTCGAAGCGATCCCGTTGGAGTCCCAGATATGTGATCGCTTTCTGTCCGTTGTCCTCAAAGATTTCTTCCCAGTGGTCAGCATTGCGTGGCCCTTGATAGGCCCGATGGAGAATTGCCAGTAGAAAGCGGTAGAGAGCCAATGTAGTCGGTGGATTATCCGCCTGGAGCTCCCGCAGGGTTTCCCAGGTTTGGAAGAGCTGAGTCAGGGATACCTCCTGGATTTGGAAGTCCTGGGTAATCACTGGGATCCAGGGCTGGTTCAGCAAATTAAATGACATCTGTCAATCGTCTCCTTCAATCGTTCACGTCTTTCTCGATCACAACCCCCAACAAGGGATCCAGCGTCAGCCGCCAATCCCCCACCCTTGCCATGCCCTGGTCATCAACCTCCACACAACGGCAATTCCGTAGCAATGCCGATGTCCAATTGTTCGGGTTCTCTTGGGCCGACAAGCTTTGGACGACCTCTCGTTTGGAGATGCGAGTGCTGTGGGCCAGCAGTTTGCGGATCAAAGCCAGATCGGGACGGGCATTAAGGTTGACCTGTTCTTGGGATCCTGGAAACACCAATCCAGCCGCAGTGCGCTGCAAAAAGATGGTAGCCACAGAGGGATCCCCCAGCCGGGTAGCGGCGGCAATTGCGCTTTCGTCGTCCTCCTTTTTCAGATAGGTGAACTGGTCTGGCTGGATATCTCCATGGGGCGGTGGGATCTTCACCCGATTGGCTTGGGCTTGTTTTGCTTCAGCCTCTTCGGTCTTGTACTTCTCCAGGGAGTTTGCCCAATCCTCGGCATGAACCGGCTCTAAATCTTCAGGGATAGGCATATCCAGGTCATACACCGACTCGATCAACGCATCCATCTCTTCAGGCAGTTGCACCTGGGGACGCTGCCGCAGAGTAAGCCAGCTTCTGAGCAAAATATGACGGTCGTAGATACAGCCACTCTCTTGAAAGTCAGCCTTGCCCTGGTCATTGAAAGAGGGATCCACAATCCACAAATGAGGAGACTCCAACCCTGGAGGCCGCTTATCCCGAACGTGGCGATGCAGCCGCCCAGAGCGTTGAAGCAACAGATCAATGGGAGCCAAATCGCTAATCAT
Source organism: Thermostichus vulcanus str. 'Rupite' (assembly GCF_022848905.1). NCBI lineage: Bacteria > Bacillati > Cyanobacteriota > Cyanophyceae > Thermostichales > Thermostichaceae > Thermostichus > Thermostichus vulcanus. The sequence continues at coordinate 43,584 of NZ_JAFIRA010000025.1, read as the reverse complement.
TAGATCAAAGTCCACATCCAGGCTTTGCTCGATGACCTGGGTAGCCACCAGCACAAAGCGTTGGGGCCGATGCTCATCCCCTTTGCCAAATAGCCGCAAACAATCGGCCTCAATCCTCTCCCGGTCTTTGAATAGAAAGCGACCATGGAAGAGTCCAAGTTCTTCCGAGGAAAAGAACGCTTGCAACCGTTGGTACACTGCCTGGGCGCGGTTCACCGTAGAGCAAATGACGGCTACACAGCCGCCGGAGTCCTTGAGCACCTGAGAGAGAGCTACAGGCCAGTTATCATCTTGAATCCAGTGAATGCCCAACTGCCGACACACATGATCCGAGGCAGAAAAGGATCGGGCTACGGCTGTCCCATTGGCAAAGGCCGTCATGCGAGGGTAGGGAGCCTCTGGTAAAGGCGGAACGGGTTGGTTACACCCAGTCGCGTAGGCGGTCAATAAGCGCTGGCGGGTACTGGCGGGCAACGTGGCCGAGAGGGCAATCACCGGAGAACCTAGCACCGCGGCCCATTCTAGAAACCGCTCTAGGAGCGTGCTGGTGTACAAGTCGTAGGCGTGAATCTCATCCAGGATGATCGTGCGCCCTGCTAAGCCAAAGAGCCGGACAAATTGATGGCGCGATCGCACCACCCCCATCAAACCTTGATCCAATGTCCCCACCCCATAGGGACTCAACAGCGTGCGCTTGCGAGCCGTATGCCATTCACTGGCAAAAACCCCTCGCCCCTCCTCGTCGTAAACCTGATCCAGTCGACAGACGGTTTCTTGATAGTCCCCTTTCAGAGCAGCGGCTCCGTGGCTGAGGGTGAGATTCACCACCTCATCGGCATAACGTTTTTGCAGAAACGCTCTGACTCGCTCAAACATGGCGTTGCTAGTTGCTTGAGTCGGTAAGCCGATATAGAAGCCCCCCGCACCCGTTTGGTGTTGTAGATGATCCGCCAGGTAGAGCGCCGCTTCGGTTTTGCCCTCCCCCATCGAGGCTTCCACCATTACCAGACAGGGAGGTATTAGGCTCTCAGTGAGCTGTACTGCCGCAGATTGCAGAGGCCGAAGCTTGGTAATGAAATCAAAAAGTTTGGAGAAGGGGAGCGGATGCCCGGTGGTGGGGCGTTGCCAGCCCTGGGTCTTGAGAGCGTGCTTTGCTTTGTCAGCCAGCCCTGTCTGATAAGTCTCAAACGGTTCATCGTTGGCGTAGGGAAAACTATCAGAATTGGAGGCTATCCAGTCAGATACCGTCGTTAACCCTGCCAAAATCATGGCGGCGGCGTTGTCACACTGACTGGGTAAATCCTCAGCAGTGAGTTGCACAAAGGACTGAAGTTGCTGAAAGATTCTGAGGCTGTGCTGTCGCCAGACGCTACGCTCATCGGTACCTGCGATCGCGCTATCCAGCTCATCAATCTCTGGCTGAGCAGGGAAGAACCCATGGTGCCCACCAACGATAGTGCCCAGTTTCCGTGCCAATCGCTTGGCTTGACGCTTAGACAACTCTCGACCAACTCCAAGGGTCACCAGAAAATCGGGCAATGTGGCCGCAGTCACCAATCCGTGAGGGGCATTTTGGGATCTGCGACGTTCCGAGGGCAAGGAAGCCCATCCGTCATACAGACCTGCCCCCACCAAGGCTTTTCCCACATCACTGACCTGAAACTGAAAGGCAGGACTGACCTTGCCTAGGTCATGGCTCCCCGCCATGAACCCGCAGAAGCGCACTAGAGACTCGCCATCAGGTAATCCTAAGCCTTCGGCAAGATGCTGGCGGGCAATGGGGCTGAGGTGCGATCGCACAATCTCCATTGCCACTGCTGCGGTATCCGCTAAGTGACAAATCACCGGATGGTACTTGGGCTGACCGTTTTCAAACTCTGCCTTGCCCGTCTTCGCCCAAAATCTTGGCTGGTTCATTGCCCTTCCTCCCGCTGATACTGAGCCTGCATTCCTTCAACCTCATCCCGCACCATCGCTACTAATTGCGGTGGCCCCAGCACCCTCGCCCCCTTGCCATAAAACAACACCCACCGCTTCACCTCATTGAGCCCCCGCACCACCAGGTGTAACCTCAGGGATCCATCGGGATGTTCCTCAATCTGTTGAGTAGGATGCCAGCGCCGCTCCCGAATGTAGGGAGCCGTAGCCGGATTAAACTCAATCACCACCTCCTGAGGGATCCCGCCCACCTCATGTTGAAAGGCCGACTCCAAATGCGCCTCCCGGTCAAAGTTGGGATTCACCTCAAATCGCTCCTCCAACAGCTTGATCTCCCGGATCCGGTCGATCCGAAACCAGCGGGGCTCTCCCCTCAAGTGACACCAGCCCGTCACATAGGGATTACTGCGCGAGAAATGCAACACATAGGGATCCAGCTCCCGCTCAGAGATGGGCTTACCCGGAGTGGCATAGCGTATCCACACCCGCCGCTGCTGCTGACACGCCTGCTCCAACACCTGCCAGATGTGAGGATCCAGATCCAACTCGGCTCCCACCCGAAACAGGATGCGCTCCTGGGCCAACTGTTGCAGATCCACCCAAGCTTGCTCCGGGATCCGCTCCGCCAACTGGTCAATGGCCGACTGAAGCTGAGAACGATAGGCCGAACCGGCATAGGCTTCCAGCATCCTGGCTCCCAGCGTCAGGGCAAACAGCTCCCCTTGTGTCAGCCGAATTGACGGCAACCGCCAGTCCGGATCCGTGTAGTGATACCCTACTTTCCGGTTCGTTTGAATCGGCGCTTGAAAGCGGTCTTTCAAGAAATCAATATCCGCCCGCACCGTCCGTTCGCTGACCTCCAAAGCCTGAGCCAGCATAGTGGCCGTCTGCTTTTGCCCAGAGCGGAGAAGCATATCCAGTTTCAAAACTCGTTCTAACTGGCGTAGCATTGCTTACTTTAATGAAGATGAGTGCATTCTAGACAACTCACCCGGCAAAAATGCTTCCGACTTCTCAAAGATTTGCCAAAGATTGAATTTTTTTGCTGACTTCTATTTTGCGAAAGCCGAAGAGTCCCATCCTCTGGCTCCAATTCCCAGAAGGGTGGAATAATCGTCCTCCCATCTAATGATTGCGGGCCTTGGCTTAGTGAGCAGTCAAGGGGGGCTTTCCCCCAAAGGCTATTGTCGGGAACTCGCAGCAGGTCTCAAAAAATTCTCAAAAAATCATATATTCTATAAAGTCGAAGATCCCCATCCTGAACGGAGTGGAAAGCTTATGGTGCCGATCGGAGAGCCAGATTGGATCGATGTCGAGGTGTTTCGCCTGCCGATGTCCTCGCCTGATGATGTAACAGGTCTCCAAGCACTGCTTCAGGAAGGCCAACTCAAAGCCGAGGAGATCCAAGCTATCATTGCCCAGACGGAAGGCACAGGCTATGCCCGGGGTTACGCCGCTCTGTGTATGCAGCTGGTGTTGGCACAGTCTCTAGGGATCTCTACAGAAGAGGTGTTTGAGCGGATCCCGTTGATGATGATCGGTCTTTGTGGCGGTCTGATGAGTCCCCACTACACTATCTTTACTAGGCGGACTGTCTTACCTCCTCAGGATCCCCCTTCTGGGAAGAGGCTAGCCATTGGGGTGGCCAATACTCCCAAACTGTTGCCCGAGGACTATGGCCGCACCACTCAGGTGGAAAAAGTCGCGATGGCCGTACAGGAGGCCATCCAGAAGGCGGGTATTTCAGATTTGGAGGATGTGCATTGTGTGGAAGTCAAATGTCCGGCCATGACACCCGCCCGGATGGCAGATGCTCAAGCGCGGGGACAATCTTTGGTCAGCACTAACCTTGGGCAAGCCTCCTCCTTTTCCAAGGCCGCCTGTGCCTTGGGGGTGGGGGTGGCCTTGGGAGAAATCCCCGCCGAGCGCATCAGTGATGCCGCCATCAACCGCGATTTTAACCTCTACACCACCCGAGGTTCAGTATCGGCAGGCGGGGAGCAGTCGGCTTGTCGAGTCCTTGTGATCGGCAATTCGTCTCACTCCATTAGTCCCTATCGCATCGGACATGGGGTCATGCAAGATCAGCTCGATACGTCCGGGATCCACACTGCTCTGAAAGGAGCTGGGCTAGAGACCTTTCCGCTGACACCAGAGGAGCAGAAGCGCATTGCTCAGGTGTTCGTCAATTGTGGGGCCGATGCAGTCACGTCAGTGCGGGGCCGACGGCACACCATCCACAGCGACTTTTTAGCAGGCTATGCGGGCATCATGGCTAAAGCAGTGGCCAATGCGGTGGTGGCCTCCGTTGTAGGGGATCCCATGATTCTCGCCTCAGCAGGATTTGAACATCAGGGCCCACCAGGGAGTAATCTGGTGGCGGCTATCGCACGGGTGCACTGAAGACAATCGAGATGCAAAGAAAGTGAACGATGAAACATTTGGGGTGAGGGGGAGATGTATCTTTGCCAAAAGACGGAGCTGACCTGTGAGGGGGCCCTAGTAGTACTCAACGGGGCCATCGCCAAAGCCAAAGCCATGGGGGTACCCCAATGTATTGCCGTGGTGGATCCGGCGGGCAATCTACTAGCCTATGCGCGTATGGATGGGGCCAAGGTACTGAGCCAGCTATCCTCAACCCAAAAGGCGGTAACAGCAGCCTCATCACGGGGGGCAACGGGGTTGGTGCCTGCTGATCTGGAGCTGAAGCTGGGCTTGGTAACTGGTGGACAACTAACCAACTTGAAGGGTGGGTTGCCCATTGTGGTTCAGGGGCAGGTGATTGGCGCCGTCGGGGTGGGATCCGGCACTGGCGATCAAGATGTCGAGGTAGGGCAGGCTGGGATTGATGCTTTGATGCAGGCGCTTAAACATCAGGAGAACTAGAGATCTTGTCTGTCTTGTCTGACACAGCAGCGTTATTGGCGTGGGTAGAGCGTTCGGGGGCCCTGCAAAAGGGGCACTTCAAGCTGGCCAGCGGCCTTCATGCTAGCCGCTTTTTTCGCTGCATCAAGCTGTTTCAGGATCCCAACGCCTGTGAGGCCCTTTTTGTAGAGCTGGCTTGTCGGTTCCAGGCTCAAAGCCCTGATGTGGTGATGGGAGCCAATGAAGCAGGCAGTATTTTGGCCTTTGAGCTCGCCAGACGGTTAGGGGCTGAAGTCGCTATTGCCCGCCAAAGCCAAGACGAGCAGCGTTACCGGCTGATCGAGGGATTTGAACTAGTCCCTGGCGCTCGAGTTCTAGTAGTCGATGACATTACCACAACAGGGGGAACTGCCAAGCAATTGGTAGAGATTGTGCGGCAAGCTAATGGGATCCCTGTGGGAGTGGGGTTAGTCGCCACCAAGGGGATCTTTGCCATCGACCTAGGATGCCCCACAGAGGTGCTCCTTGAGCTTCAGGGCATGGATGCCGTGGATCCTCAGGATTGTCCCCTCTGTCAACAAGGGATCCCGTTGAGTGGGTAGATATAGAAGGTGTACAGTGTTGTTTCAAGATCGCTTGAAAGTGAACTGATCACGGGAACCCCATCCGTGAAGATCAGGGGCTTAGACCAAGCTGGTGGATTCCTTTTGAAAGCCCTCCTCTCCTTGCCAGCCTGAGGTGTAAACCCCCAAGATGTAGTCCCCCACATGGGTGGCGGGGTAGCGAGCGGGAACCGTTGCCGACTGGCAGGTGGGAATACACTCCACCACAGCGTCGTAGTCAGGATTGACGAAAAAGGGTACCGAGATGCGATTTTGGTTGGCTCGGTTAATGACGCGATGAGGGGTTGAAGTAAACCGGTCGTTTGTCCAGCGGGCCATCATATCCCCAATGTTGATCAAATAGGTGTCTGGAATGGGGGGAGCACTGACCCATTCCCCCGAGCGATGCCCCACCTCGAGGCCACCGGTTTCGTCCTGCATCAGAATGGTGAAGGCACCTGTATCGGAATGGGGATGCACCCCAAAGTAGTCTCCCAACGTTTCCGGGGGCTGGGGCGGGTAGTGCATCAGACTGAGCTGAGTGAGGGGTTTTTGAAAAAAGGGTCGAAAGAAATAGCGGTCTACCCCTAACGCCAAGGCAAACCCCTGGGCAATACGATCAGCCAGCTCGTGCATGGCAGCTTGGTAAGTCAATAGGGTTTCACGAAATCCTGGCAGGTTCTCGGGCCACTTGTTGGGGGCATGCAAAGGTTTGCCCGCCCTCACATCGGGATCCTCAGGCCCCAGATCCAGTTGCATCTTGAAGCCCTCAAAAAAGTCCCCTTTGCCATTGGCATAGCCTTTACTTTGTAGAGCCAGATAACCCCGGTAATGATCGCGGGTGGCGGGAATCTTCAGCTTCTCTTCCAGGGGGAGAGCAAAAAACCGCTTGGCTTCGACAAATACCTGCTCCCGCAAATCTTGAGGAACCCCGTGATTGACCACATAGAAAAAACCAATCTCCTGGCAGGCTCGACCGATAGCCTGGGCAACGGCCTGTCCCGAGTCCGGCTCATCCGTAAATCCCAACGCTCCAATATCAATGACTGGAATCTCTGGAGCTTGTAACGTTGCGTCAGGGTCGCGCCCACCCCACCCCTGGCGAGGTTGAGGCCGTGAATGGGGATCTTGAACGGCAACCATGCCACCTCCTACCGCCTCAGACAAGTTACACAAACCACAAAATCGCATAACATATACGATTTATTGCCTTGACCATAAACAACCTCCTTGAGTAGGACTGTATTGGCAGCTACCGATACGGGATCTTGCAGGATCTACAACTCACAACAGCCCCAAGCCCTGGCCCCCGTCCACCGACAACACAGCTCCGGTGGTGTAGGTCGAGGCCTCACTGAGCAAAAAAAGGACTGTTGAGGCGACATCATCAGCTGAGCCAGCCCGAGGTAGGGGCAACTTGCCCAAGAAGTGCTCCTTCACGACTGGGTCTAAATCTGCGTTGATCGGGGTCTCAATGAAGCCAGGGCAAATGCAGTTGATCCGAATCCCCTGTTTGCCATAGTCGATTGCCATTTGACGGGTGAGGTTGACCACTCCCGCCTTAGCTGCACAGTAGGCGGCCTTCTGGGGCATGGCGTAAAGGCCGAGAGTGCCAGCAATGGTGACGATGGCCCCGCCCCCTCGCCTGATTAGCGCTGGGATCCCCGCTTTGCAGGTAAGAAACACCCCCGTCAAATCCACCCGCAGCGTCTCCTGCCACAGATCAAAGGATGTTTCCAAAACGCTACCCATGGGGCTGATGCCTGCCGCACAGACGATCCAGTCGAGACCCCCAAAGGTATCTTCTAGCTGAGCGACAGCACCTTCCACCTGCTCCGGGATCCCCACATCCATCGGCAACGGGATCCCATGTCCCCCGGCATCCTGCAATCGGTGAAGGGTCTGCTGGATCCCTTGGGTTGAGCGCCCGGCCACCCCCACCTTGACTCCACGAGCGGCTAAGCGCAGGGCCACAGCTTGACCAATGCCAGAACTAGCACCCGTGACCAGAACTACTTTGTGGGAAAAGCACTCAGGATCTACCGACATTGACATGGCACTCCCAGATATTGGCTGGAGATCATCTGAATCCTTTGTACTTATCGTCTCAGTACCACCTACCGAAACCACCTTCTAAACCACCTTTTAGTGTCCTGGCACTCCCATCTCACGGCAGAGGGCAGCCAGGTCAGGATGGACGAAAAGGCCATTCTTGGCCAACGGGATCCCGTCCACCCAACTGCTCACCTGCAGGGCAGTAACATCAAAATGCCCCGCTGCGGGACGATCGACCCAAGCGCCCCAACCACAGTTAAAACAGCCAAAAGCTCTCTCGTCTTCAGTGATACGGCCCGTAGGTTGCATGATACCAGGGTTGAAACCGTAGGAGGTATGGGCAATTTTATAGAGGGTGGGATCTGCCAGTTTATCGATCCACTTCTGGAGAAGCTGCGCTTCCCGTCCTCCCTCGATCTGAGTGATAGTACCCGCCTCTACCGTGAGAATAACCCTATCAGTTAAGATGCCCACCTCCTCAGGAGGATAGAGGATGCCGTCCGCCACAAAACGACCCTGCATGGTTTGTGCCACTGGCGACCACGACACCTGCCCAGCCAACATGATGGGAATGTGCTTGGGGTTGGCCTTCATCCTAAACGCACCGATGGGAACTCCCTCGTTGCTGAAATGGAGGTCTGTGCCCAATTCTGTGGTGAGGTGAAAGTCACGGCTGTTGGTGAGTAGATCGATTAAGCAGTCCCCAAAGGTCTCTAGAAGCGGCACCTTCACCCGCCCAAAACAGCGCACAAGGCCGTCCACATCCATATCCCCAAAGGCGCAGTATTGCACTCCCGCAGCCACTGCCCGCTGCCAAGCGTGGGTGTACATAATGTAGGCGTGACTGTATTCGATCCAAATATCGGCAGAGGCTAGGGCCGCTGCTACGGAAGCAGGAGGCTCCGATTGGGGCTTGGCGGCGGTGGGATAGGTCATAACCACTGGGATCCCACCAGCGGCAAAACAAGCCTGAGCTGTAGCCTGCACTACGCGAGCATCACTGAGGGTATCGGCAGTGATTAAGACCTCTTGGCCGGGTTGAATCTCCAGCACTTCTTCAGCAAGGCGACGGGCCGCAGCCGCTAGCTCAAAAGCGTAGTACTCCGACCGCGATTCGGTCATCAGCGACAGCTTCATGGTGCTCCTGGCCACATTCAGAGGCCTGATATTATTTCATATATTATTTGGGCCACTTTCTGGCTAAAGGGTAACCGCAGATACGAAAGGTTCTTAATCTTCTTGGGAGAGTCATACTCAACCGTTGATCCTGAAACCTATGTTCAAGCGTCGGCAGTTTCTTCAAGGGGGCATGTTTGCAGGGGGCGCTGTGTTGTCACTGTCGTCAGCTTCTCGGCTCCTGTCCCGAACCGCCCAGGCCCAGAGTTTCGAGTCGGTAGATTTTCAGTTGGGCTGGGTCAAGAGCGTCCAGTTTGGGGGGCACTTTGCCGCCATCGAAAACGGCTATTTTGCCGAGGAAGGCATCGAAGCCGATTTCAAAACCGGCGGCCCCAATATTGATCCCATCAGTCTGGTGGCCAGTGGTCAGGTGATGCTGGGGGATGCCGGCAGCAACGACATCATCATTGCCCGGGCCCAGGGCACCCCCATTAAGGCGTTTGCCTGCATTTTTCAAAAAACCCCATTTGCCCTGATGAGTCTGAAGAAGTCCCCCATTCTCTCTGTGCCTGAAATGGCAGGCAAGACCATTGCCATTCCGGATTTTTCGCGTCCCCCGATCATTGCCCTGTTGCAGAAAAACGGTCTGTCGGAGTCAGATGTCACTTTCGTGCCGGTGGGGACAGATCCGGCTATCTTGGCCACCGGGCAGGTGGATGGCTACTTCGGCTATGCCACCAACCAGGGCATCATTCTGCAGGAACGGGGGGTCGAGATTGAGATCGCCTACACCTATGATCTTGGCCTTGTGGAGTATGGCAACGCCTTCTTCACCACCGACAAGGTGCTAGAAACCCAGTCGGATCTGTTGGTGCGTTGGTTACGGGCGGATATCAAAGGTTGGCAGTTTGCCGTGGAGAACCCCGAGGAGACAGCTCGGTTGATGGTAGATACCTATGGGCAGCGGGGGCTGGATCTAGAGGCTCAAATTGCTGAAGCCAAGGCTCAAGTGGAGCTGATCGCCGGTGGGTTGGCGGAAGAACGGGGCCTGTGCTGGATCAGCGAGGAGGTGTTCGCCCAGAGCATTGACCTGCTAGCCAACGACTTTGCGGCCATCGAGAGTGCTCTCGAGCCGTCGGATGTGATGACGGCAGCGATTTTGGAGGCCGCCTATCAAGGAGCCACCCGCATCTCATGAGTGAGTCAGTTGTCAGTAGTATCGCTGTGGAGCGGGTTTTAACCCACCCTGGGGTGCAGCCCGCCCGTCATTCGCTGCGATTGAGCTGGTGGCATGGCCAGATTACAGCCTTGGATTCGGCCCTTGATGATTCTCCAGCTGTATCTAATCCTCTCGCTGGGTCGGCCACGTCGCTGCTGGCTATGCCTCCCTTAGCCAATGCCCACGATCATGGGCGGGGGTTGCCTACGCTAGCTTTTGGGGCAGTGGATCAGGCTTTAGAGCTTTGGATCCCAGCATTACGAGCCCAACCTCAGGTGGATCCCTATCTGCTGACTGCCTACGCCTTAGCTAAGCTGGCCCGCAGTGGCGTTGGCTCGGTGGTGCACTGCCACAATCCCCAAGGTTCGGATCCCGAGTCCCTGATGCAAGAGGCTAACTCGGCTTGTCGAGCTGCCCAGGAGGTTGGCCTACGGATGGCCTTTGTAGTACCCCTGAGCGACCGCAATCGTCTGGCCTATGGTGGGGATGGGCAGGTATTGGCAGGCCTGAGTGCCCAGCAGCAACAGGCCATTCGCAATATTTGGGATCAACCTCCGTTGCCTGTGGCAGAACAAGTGGCCTTGGTGCCTGCTATTGCTGCTCGCTGCGAGAGCGAACGGGTGTCGGTGCAATTTGGCCCAATTGGCCCCCAATGGTGTTCGGAGCCCTTGCTCGAGGCGGTAGCTGCCGCTTCAGCCGCCCAAAATCGTCGGGTACATATGCACCTGTTTGAGACCCGCTACCAACGAGAGTGGGCAGATGCCACCTATCCCCAGGGGTTGCTCTGCTATCTGGACAAGATTGGATTGCTCTCCCCAAGGTTGACGGTGGCCCATGGAGTTTGGCTGCGGCCCGATGAGTGGCACCTCTTGGCGGAACGAGGGGTGATCGTATCGGTGAACACCAGTTCGAATTTGCGCTTACGCTCCGGTCTGGCACCACTAGCCCCCATGCTCAAGGCTGGGATCCCGGTGGCGCTGGGGATGGACGGTATGTCGCTGGATGACGACGAGGACGCCCTGCGGGAGCTGCGGCTGACCTATGCCCTCCATGCGGGGGTGGGGCTGGATGTGGCGGTGACTCCAGCCCAGATCTTTGCTGCCTCGATGCGTCATGGGACCAGGGCAGTCACAGGCTTGACCACGGCAGGAACTCTGGAGGTGGGATCCCCGGCAGATGTGCTCTTTTTGAACTATGGATCCCTATCGGAAGATGTGTTGCCAGATATCTGTGATGAGACAGACCTGGTATTGGGGAGAGCCCGAGCTGAGCATGTGGTCGGTTTGATCATTGGGGGGCAGCCAGTCGTGCAACAGGGCCGGGTGGTTGGGGTGGATGAAGCGGCCATCCGCACGGAGCTCATCGCCCAAGCCCAAGCTGCCTCAGCTCAGGTTTATGCCCTGCAACCCTTGGTGCGTTCCTTTCAAGACCAGATTCGCCGCTTCTACGCCCAAGGCCAGCATACTCAGAGGCCGGCGGTGGCTCAGGAGGTGACCCAATGAGGGAACCTCATCTCGAGGCGCGGCAGGTCAGCCATCAATTTCGTCTTAAACCTCAGTCCATTACGGTTTTGGATCAGGTAGATCTACAGTTGCAGCGAGGGCAGTTCGGGGCGTTGATCGGCCCCAGCGGCTGCGGCAAATCCACCCTACTGCGCTTGATCGCCGATATCCTGCAACCCACTGCTGGCACCTTAACCATCGGCGGGGATCCCCCCAGCCGCGTCCGCAAGCGACATGCCATCGGCTTTGTCTTTCAGGAGGCCACCCTGCTGCCCTGGCGAACCGTGATAGACAATGTGCGGTTGCCCATCCAGATCGCTCGCAAATCTGGTTTACCCTCGGCAGCATCGCCCCAGGAGCTGATCCGGCTGGTGGGGCTGGAGGGGTTTGAGCAGGCTCTGCCCAGCCAACTGTCGGGAGGGATGCGCCAACGGGTTTCCATTGCCCGAGCTTTGGTGTTGCAGCCGGAGGTGTTGCTGCTGGATGAACCCTTTGGGGCCCTGGATGAGATCACCCGCCAGCGCATGAACCTAGAATTGTTGCGCATCTGGTCGGAGGCGGGTATCACCACTCTGTTGGTCACCCACAGCATTGCAGAAGCAGTGTTGATGGCCGATCAGATCTTTGTCATGTCAGCGCGTCCTGGACGCATCATCGAGCAAGTTCCGGTTCCACTGGCTCGTCCTCGTCACCTGGGTTTGATGCGGGAGCAGGTTTTTTTTGAAACCGAGAACCGTGTCCGTGATGCCCTATTCACTCAAGAGATAGCTCAAGAGCCCCCTAGTCTGCAGCCGAGAGCCTTACCAACTCAAGTATGAAGATATCCCAATCCTTTGAATTTGAAAGTTATCCGTGAAGACTATCTGAAGGTTGCTCGTCCTCCAAACGACCTGGAGAGTTATCGAGGATATTTCCCTATGTCCCTCAGTCTCAACTCCTGTTTGCTCCTCCACCAGCTCCTGCAAGGGGTCAGCTCACGGCTCTGGCAAGGGATCCGAGCTTATCGCTGGTCTCTGATGATTGGCCTAGGATCCCTGCTGCTCTGGCAAGCGATGGGGATGTGGGGTTGGTTGCCCATTACGGTGCCCACCCCCTGGCAAGTGGCTCTGGCTCTGAGACGATGGCATGAGGTGCTCTGGTTTCATGCGCAGGCCACAGGAGTGGCCGCGTTAGTAGGCTATGCCGCCGCCTGTGGACTGGCCTTGGGGTTGGGAATGCTGGCGGTGTTTGTGCCCCCCGCCGAAGGGCTCCTCTACAACCTGGCAGTGATCGTCTACAGCGTGCCCCTCATCGCCCTTACCCCACTGTTGGTCATCTGGCTGGGTACGGGCTCCTCAGTACGGGTGGTGATTGCAGCTATTGCCTCTTTTTTCCCGATTATGGTGGGAGCTATTCAGGGTTTCAAGGCCACCGATGAACAAGCCCAGGAGCTCTTTCAGTTGCTCTCTGCCGATCGCTGGCAGATGTTTTGCCATCTGCAATGGCCAGCAGCTCTGCCCTATCTTTTTGCAGGGCTGAAGGCAGCAGCAGCCAGTGCGGTCCTGGGGGCGATTATCTCAGAGTGGACGGGGGCTGACCGGGGGTTGGGCATGATGATGACCTTCGCCCTATTTTCCTTCGATGTGCCGCAGGTGTGGCTGACCATGCTCACCAGTGCCGCTATGGCAGTGGGCAGCTTTGCCGTGGTGTCGTTTGCCGAGCAGGTTTGCATGGGCAGGAGGCAAGCATGACAGCAAATGTCCAACCCACTCTCCGGTCAATCGTGAGATCACCTGCTTGGAGACACTGGATCCGACCCACCTTTGGGTCTTTAGCTTGGAGCGTACTGGGTGCAGTATTTTTTATCGCCCTCTGGCAGGGGATCATCCTCGCCTTTGGGATCCCGCCTTACCTAATGGCTTCTCCTCAGATGACCTGGAATGCCCTTCTGCGGGAGAAACAAGTGTTATGGCGCAATACGGGGGTCACCCTCTGGGAGATGGTGGCAGGTCTGGGAGTGGGATCCACCTTTGCCCTAGTGCTAGCGGGGCTGTGTACCCGTTCAGTGGCGGCAGAGCGCACCATCATGCCCTTTGCCATCACCTTGCGCAGCATTCCCGTTGTGGCCATAGCCCCCCTGATTACCCTGCTGGTGGGCCGCGGTCTGGGCACCAGCATTGTGGTGGCCACCATCGTCTGCTTTTTTCCCATGCTGGTGAATGCGGTGCAAGGGTTCAAAAGCACCCAACGAACGGTGCAGGAGTTATTTCATGTGTGTGGAGCGGATCCCTGGCAAATCTTTTGGTGGGCGCGGGTACCCTTTGCTCTGCCCCATCTGTTTACAGGCTTGCGGGCGGCGGCACCGGCAGCCATTTTGGGGGCCATGCTGGCGGAGTGGCTGACAGGCACCCAAGGGCTGGGCTACATGATCATTAATGCAGCTTCCCGTCGAGATCAAGGGCTCCTATGGGCGGTTGTGATCCTGAGCACACTCCTGGCACTGGGGGTGTTTTGGTTAGTGGCGACTCTGGAGCGATGGCTAACCCACTGGGCCAAGTGACCTCCTTGATGAACCGACGACGAAGAGATTTCTTGTCAAAGCCTGGCCATAGTTGTGAAGCCAATGCCTGACACAATGAAGTTGAAAGGTGCTCATTATCAAGCAAGCCTCAGCTTCAGCTAAATCCTTACTTTCCAGAAAATATTTAACCACTTTCTGTATATGATATAAGGATATAAGTTGCTCCTCATGGCCATTGATGGTTTTGTCAATACGCAATGTTTGAGGCATTGTCCCTTAGCTTGTGTAGAATCCGCCTTAAAGAGATACAGGTTCAGGTAGACAAAGGTAGACAACTAGAAAAGTGTGATTGAGGTCAACGGTTTGTCTGGCAAACTTTCCCTTGAGCATCCTGGATTTTCACTACGGACAGCCCAGGAAAATGTCACTTTATTCCTGCGGCATGCTATTGTTTCAGGGCAGCTGCCCCCTGGCACTCGCCTGATTCAGGCAGAACTAGCCTCTACTCTCAACATTAGTGTCACCCCAATTCGAGAGGCCTTACGAGAACTGGGAGCGATTGGGTTGGTAGATTTGGATCCCTTTCGAGGTGCTGTGGTTCATACCCCCACCCTGACTGAACTTGAGGAGATTTTCGAAATCCGGGCAGCTCTGTTGCCTCTTAACATCCGACAAGGGGTTTATCGTATTGAAGACAGCATGCTTGATAAGGCGGAAGAGATTCTTGACGAGATGGAAGGTGAGTCGGATCCGGCCACCTGGATCGATCTCAACCGAAAGTTTCACGAACTGCTTTACAAAGCTCACTCCAACACTAGGCTTTTCCAGATACTGCAGCAACTGGCCGACTTGGCCGATCTCTACATCAATCTTTCATTTTCTAAAAAGCCTCTGCAACGACAGTCGTCTGAGCGAGAACATCGTCAGATCCTCAGTGCGTATCGTCGTCGAAATCCTGAGCAGGCTGCTGCCATTGCTGTTGCTCACATCAACTCAACTTTAGAGGCTGCTCGGGAGGCACTGAGTGAACTGCCAAACACCAACCTCTAAGTAGTAGTAGGGCGCTGGTTTCCAATCCCAGAAGCCGCAAGCCTTCTTACGGATATTGATGGCAGTGTTCACAAGACAGCTTCCGCAGTTTTCGCTTCGGTCTACTCTTGCATCTGACGACGATACTCCCGCCCAAAGGCTTGGATCAACCCCTCCGCATGGGAGAGGGGGCCGGCTTCGTAGGCACGGGATCCCACCCCTTGTTGGGTCAGCTCACAGAGGTGCCAGTCCTGTCGGTTGGTGCGATCCCACAGTTCGATCACTTCACTCGGATCAAAGTCTGCTTGCGTCAATGTTTCCGGCTCAAACAGCCAATCACAGACAACGCGCGTCCGGGCGGATCCCTGCGGCCAAAGGGTGTGGGTCATGACATAATCCGGCTGCAAGCTCAAAAACAGGTTGGGCATGAGGGTGTAGTAGTAGGCCCGCCGTTGGTTTTCATCCCCCACAGTGGAGATTAGGGGTAAGGTGCGTTGGCCGTTCATACTCAGGCTGGTAACCCCTGGGTTGAGCAACATATACCCCCCCAAAAAAGGGCCTTCCATTAGGTCATTCCGGCCACTGCGGGCTGGGGAAAGACGGGCCAGTTCTGGGTGAATGAGGGGGCAATGGTAACACTCGGAATAGTTTTCGAACAGCAACTTCCAATTGGCCTGAATGTCGTATTCGATGCGATATCCCCGTCGCAAAGCTGACAAGTTCCATTCCCGAAAACGCCCTTGCAAGGGGGCAAAAACCTCGGCAAAGGGTTGGGGATTGCGGCTGAGATTCACCCAGACAAAGCCTTCCCACTCCACCAGGGCAGCTGGGTGGAGAGGATAGTCTTCCCGACGAAAATCTTCCACCTCCTGCATTTGCGGGGCCGCCAGCAGCTGTCCATCCAACCCATACCGCCAGGCATGATAGGGGCACGGGATCCCATCCGAAAAATGCCCTTGCGATTCGCTACAAAGGCGCGTTCCACGGTGGCGGCAGTGATTAAAAAAGGCATGGGCCTGAGCTTGGGGATCCCGGACTAAAATTAGACTTTCACCCAGCACCTGCACCTGCAGAAAGTCTCCCGGTTGAGCAAAATCGGCGCTGCGCCCCACACAAAACCACTGGCGATAAAAAATTTGCTCAATCTCCGCCTCAAAGCGGCTGGGAGAGACATAGTAATGACCGGGTAGGGTGCGGGCACCCGCTTGAACGGTGGCGGGATAGAAGGCAGTCATGGTGGGATGTCACAGGGAGGTGTCAAAAAGGAAGGCTGGATCCCGGCAAAAAGGGGAAAGACCTGCTGTCCAACCAACTTAACTCAGGGATCCCGTCGGGTATGAACGAACCGGCTTGAGATCCTTGCTCAGTTCTCTAGCTGGGTTGATCCGGGGTCAGCCTGGCCATAAACCCTCACCCTGCCGCAACGGGTCTACTCAGGTTGGCTAAGCTAGCGAAGAAAATGTTCTCCCGAGGTCATGCGCTTCCCCCTCTCCCCGCTTATTCGCTTTGCCCTGCAAGCGCTCTATTGGGCTTTGGTGCTGCCGCTGCCCCTATTGCTCTCCCGACAGGCGGATCCGGTTTGGGTGGGATCCCTGCTGGTGACCCTGGGGATGGGGTGGGGATTGCTCCTGGGATCCCTGAGTCAGCAGGTGATTGTGGATGCTCAGGGCATGCGAGCCACCTATCCCGGTTGGGTGCCTGCTTTTTTGCGGCAAGAATGGCAAGTTCAGTGGGTAGACGTGGAACGGATGGAGCCAAGATCCACCAGTCAGGGGGGTGTGGTTTACTATTTGGTTACCCAAGCTGGGGATCGGGTACTGCTGCCGATGCGGGTGGCTCATTTTAAGCAGCTGTTGGCTGAGGTGCAGAAATACACTGGCCTGAATATGGGTACTTTAAGGCCCTATGTTCAACCCTGGATGTATGGGCTGCTGGGCCTGTTTGCGCTGCTGTTGCTGGCTTGGGATGGGGTGATCGGGATCCTGATTTGGAACAGTCCTTCTCCCCGCTAACGGCCCCGAGAACGAATCGAGCTGTGCCAGAAGGTGAGGCGTCGTTCAATTCTCAGGATCAACCCGTAGGCCAGAGTGCTAATCACCGTCGCATAGATAATGGCCGCCCAGACAATATCGAAATTAAACCGGGCCGCCTCGATCTTGATGCGAAAGCCCAGACCAACTCCCGGTGCTGCAAAAAATTCCCCCACAATCGCCCCAATCATCGCCAAGGTAATCGCCAATTTGAGGGCATTAAAGATGTAGGGTAGCGACTGTGGTAGCCGCACCTGCCGAAACACCTGCCAAGCACTGGCCCCATAGGAGCGCATCAAATCCAATTGGCTGGGATCCACCGCTCGCAACCCCCGCACTGTGTTGATCACCACCGGAAACAGCACCACCACCGTCACCACCGCCGCCTTGGAGGGCCAATCAATGCCAAATGCTCCCACCATCACCGGTGCCAAGGCTGGAATCGGAATGCTCGACAAGGCCGCCAAGTAGGGTAAGAGCCCCTGTTCGATCTTCTGAAAGCGGGCCAGCAGCACCCCCAACAACAGGCCGGATCCGACTCCGCAGCCAAACCCTACCAAAGCCTGCCGCACAAAGGTTTGCACCACATCCCGCATCAGGGCTGCCCGTGCCATCCAAACCGCTCGAATCACCCGTGTGGGCGTTGGCATCAATCCCGGCGGCACCCGGTACCCCAACAGCAACGTTTGGGTCAGCATCAAGCCCAACAGCAAAATGAGCAGTGGCGGCCCCCAGCCACGCCCGCGACGGGCCAAGCCCCAACACCCCATTCCCCCCACTGAAGTGGCCAGCAAGACCCACGGCAAAAACCAGCCCGATTCTGGCGTAGTGGCTGTATCCATCTCGCCGCTGGTGCGGAGCAAGATTAAGCCCAATCCCAAGAGACCGCAGCCATAGAGGATCCCGTCTTTCCAGATGGGGGCGATTGTGGGCAGGGTAGGTTGCGGGGAGGCAGCAGTTTGCATAACAGGAAGATCAGCAATAACTTTGATGACTCATCCTAGTCAACAGCTCCTGAAGGAGAGAATCCCCTGCTACCCTTCGCGGCTGGGCTATTGAAATGGGCTATTGAGAAAAGAGGTATTGGAACAGGGATCCCTTTTTCAGCTAGAATGTCTTCTCTGGTTGAGTGGCAGGGTGGCGTAGCCAAGTGGTAAGGCAGAGGTCTGCAAAACCTCTATTCGCCAGTTCGAATCTGGCCGCCACCTTTTAACCACCTTATAAACCTAAGTGAAACCTAAGTGGGCAGATCCCAATCGGGGCGAGCATGAAAGACAAGTTGATGTTGATGATCCCAGGCCCGACCCCCGTTCCGGAGAGCGCCCTTTTGGCTATGGCGCGTGGCCCGATCGAGCACCGCAGCAAGGATTTCACCGCCATCTTGGAAGAAGTCACCGACGGGTTGCGCTGGCTACACCAGACCACCTCCGATGTCTTTGTCTTCTCCGCCAGCGGTACCGGGGCGATGGAAGCCGGGATCCTCAACACCCTGAGCCCTGGGGAGCGGGTCTTGGTGGGGGTGAATGGCAAGTTTGGCGAGCGCTGGGCGGAGATGTCCGAGCAATTTGGCCTCAACTGCGAGCGCATTGAAACCCCCTGGGGGATCCCTTACCCCGTGGAGATTTTCCAGGAAAAGCTAGCTGCCGACCACGAGAAAACCATCAAAGCCGTTATCCTTACCCATTCCGAAACCTCCAGCGGGGTCGCCAACGATGTGCAGGCGATTGCCGCCGCTGCCCGTGCCCATGGAGAAGCGCTGGTGATCGTGGATGGGGTGACCAGTGTTGGGGCGATGCCGGTGCTGATGGATGAATGGGGCTTGGACGTGGTGGCCTCCGGATCCCAGAAGGGCTACATGATCCCGCCCGGTTTGGGGTTTGTGGCCGTTAGCGAACGGGCAATGGCAGCCTCACAGCGCTCCACCTTTCCCAAGTACTACTGGAGCTTTGAGCTGGCCCAAAAATCCCTCAAACAAGGCACAACCCCCTTCACGCCAGCGGTAAACCTGTTTTACGCCCTACAAATGACCCTGCAAATGATGCGGGCTGAGGGCCTAGAGGCGATCTACCAGCGTCATGCCAAGCTGGCTCAAGCCACCCGTGCTGGGGTTAAAGCACTGGGGTTAAAGCTCCTGGTTGAGCCGGAATCTGCCGCTAGCCCTGCTGTGACGGCTGTCATGGCCCCCGAGGGAATTAATGCCGATATGATCCGCAGCGTCTTGAAGAAGCAATTTGACTTGGCCACGGCTGCTGGACAAGACCACCTCAAGGGCAAGATCTTCCGAATTGGACATTTGGGCTTCATCAGTGACCGTGATGTGTTGATGACGATGGCCACCCTAGAGGCTGCCTTGCACACCGTAGGCTATAGCGAATTCACCCCTGGAGCAGGGACACGTGCAGCGGCTGATGTTCTGGCCCACAGCTAAGCCCTTAGACATTGAAAATGGG
Organism: Thermostichus vulcanus str. 'Rupite'; assembly: GCF_022848905.1. Taxonomy (NCBI): domain Bacteria; kingdom Bacillati; phylum Cyanobacteriota; class Cyanophyceae; order Thermostichales; family Thermostichaceae; genus Thermostichus; species Thermostichus vulcanus. The sequence goes on along the minus strand of NZ_JAFIRA010000025.1, from coordinate 24,278 downwards.
TAGCCTTTGACACATGGCACGGAACGATCCGCGTCGCTAAAATGGGGAGACATGCTTAATAAAACTTCAGAGGCTTGCTTCTGAGGATTTGCACCTGTTCTCTACCCAAGGGTAGTCATGGTTGTCAGTTTGGAACGGGATCCCCGTGTGGGTGCTGCGGCTGCGGAGTTGCGGCGGGTGTTGCAGGGGATTGGCCCTCTCTCCTGTCCTTTGCATTACAACTTTCACCTCCACACCCACTGTTCGGATGGTCAGATGGATCCCTTAGACCTAGCGGAGCAAGCCCGCCAACAGGGGCTGAAAGGATTGGCCATTACCGACCACCATACCCTCAAAGGCTACGAGCAAGCTCGGTCTTACCTGAATCAACCTGGGGATCCCATCCTTTGGCCTGGAATTGAGATCACCACAGAATTGCTGGGTTGTGAAGTACATATTCTCGGCTATGGGTTCGACCCCACGGACTCTACCCTGGATCCCTTTACTCGAGGGGAACGGATCCCGGAACTGCCTACTGGTGAGGCCATTCAAGCGATTCAAGCAGCTGGAGGCTTGGCGGTCTTGGCCCACCCCTTCCGCTATCTTGTGCCTGCGGAGGAAGTGGTTGCGGCGGCGGCGGAGCTGGGGGTGGATGGCCTAGAGGTGTACTATGCCTATAAAAACCCAGCGGTTTGGGTCCCTAGCCCGGAAGTGACCGACTTGGCAGAGCGGATGGCAGCCAGCTACGGCCTTCTGAAAACCTGCGGTACCGACTCCCACGGCCCTAGTATTTTGAGGCGGATTTGAGCGGGGCAGTGCCCATCTGATGATCTAGCGCTGAAACTGTAAGGCCCGACCCCGCACCATCGGATCCACCTTCCCTTCACGAAAGGCAATCTGTCCACCCACCACCGTCACCTGCGGCCAACCCACCAGTTCCCACCCCTCAAAAGGACTCCAGCCACACTTGGACAAGACCTCCTCCCGCCGCACTGGTTGGGGGGTATGCAGATCCACCAGCACCAAATCCGCATCGTACCCCACCTGCAAGCGCCCCTTATTGGGGATCCCGTATAAACGGGCCGGTGCTTCACACATCCACTGCACCACCTGGGCCAGGGTACACCGACCCTGTTGAGCTGCCGTCAGCATCAGGGGCAAAGCGGTTTCTACACCCGGCATGCCTGAGGGGGATTGCGGGTAGGGTTGGGCTTTTTCCTCTAGGGTGTGGGGGGCATGATCGGTGGCGATGCAGTCCAAAATGCCATCTCGTAAACCCTGCCACAGTTGTTCATTGTTGCTGGGATCCCGTAGGGGTGGGTTCATCTGGACAAGAGAGCCGAGGCGGGCATAGTCGGCGGTGCTGAGGAGAAGGTGTTGCGGTGTGACTTCCGCCGTTACCCAAGTGGGTTTGTGCTGCCGTAATAACTCCACTTCTAGACCAGTGGACAGATGCAAAATATGCAGGCGATGCTGGTAGCGAGTGGATAAATCCAATGCCCGTTGGCTGGCGATCAGTGCCGATTCTTCATCCTGAATTTGGGAGTGAATGGCTACATCCGTCTGTCCGGCAAAAATGGCCTGACGGGCGCGAATCCGGGTGAGATCTTCGGCATGAACCGCAATTAAAAACTTTGGATCCGTTTCAGCGAAAATACGCTCGAGGGCCGCCTGATCATCCACAAGCAAAGGGCCGTGCATGGATCCCATAAAGATCTTGATCCCACAGGCTCCCTGCACCGTTTGCAGATCCTTTAGGTTATCGACGGTAGCCCCGATAAAAAAGCCGTAATTGACTACGCATTTGCTGGCAGCACGGGCCAATTTGTCATCAAGAGCCGCTTGGTTAATCGTCAAGGGATCCGTATTGGGCATCTCCAAAAAGCTGGTTACCCCACCGCGGGCACAGGCCCAGGAGCCCGTTTGCAGATCTTCTTTGTGTTCTCGACCTGGCTCCCGAAAATGCACCTGTGGGTCAATCACCCCTGGCATCAGCGTTTTGCCCTCTGCCTCAATGACCTGTGTTATTCCTTCTGGGGCAATCGAACGATCCATTTGGGCGATGATCCCCTGCCGCACCCAGACATCTCCCCGCCAGGGATCCCCTTCTGGCACGAGAAGTTCTGCATTACGAATCAACAGATCGTCTGACAAAGCCCTATCCTCGTCTCCAGAGCGGTTTCAACATACCACCCACCTTACCCGAGAAATTTTAAGAAGTTGGCCAGTAATCCGGCACCCGCACCGCTTCATCCGCCCCAGGCCAAGGGGGCATCGTGACAATGATGAACTGCAAGGGATCCCTTCCCGTATTGCGAAATTGAAAGTGGGTACCCAAAGGAATGGACAGACTAAGCCCTGGCTGTAACGTCACAATCTGCTGCTGTTCCCCCTGTTGCCGCCACAGTTCCCCCTGTCCCGATAGCACGTACCACACCTCCTCAACGGTGCGATGGGTTACAGCCAAAGAAACGGCCCCGACCGGCAAGCAACAATGCACCATACTGCCCCCCTCAACCTGCACCAAAAAGCGAATTTCCGATTGGTCAGGAGCAATGGCATCCACAGATTCAGGAAGGGTTCGGGTTTGGAAAGGTTCTGTCATGGGTTTTGATCTTGATCCTCTTGGCTGAGTACAACCTGTAATCCGGTTGCCGTTGAAGAATTCCTTGTCTATTCCAGCAGCCCTGACCAGCGCAGGTAACCTTCCACCAACTGGGATCCCGCCAAGGCTGCCACGACCCCACCCATGGCCAGGTAGGGACCAAACGGGATCGGCTTACCCAAACGAGCCTGCCCCCGCTGCATCGCCAGACCACTACCCAACAACCCCAACAGGCAGCCCCCGAGCAGGGTCACCACCACCCCCGGCCACCCCAACCACATGCCGATCAAAGCCATCAGCTTACCATCCCCCAAGCCCATCGCTTCCCGCTTCAGCACCCAACGGGCCAAGAGACCAATGCCTTCTAGCAGCCAAATCCCCAGCACTGCCCCCGCAATCCCCTCCAACAGCGACATCCCTATAGCCGCCCCCGATCCGGATCCCTCTAGCCAAGGCAAAGCCAAGCGAGCCACAAGGCCCATTAGCAATCCCGAGCGGGTCAGTTCCTCCAACAGCAAAAAAGTATCCAAATCAATCAGGGCCAAAGCCAGTAACCAACTGAACAAAACACAGGTGAGGATCCCTTGGGGAGAAAATCCTAAAACCCCGATACTGAGGGCAAATAACCCCATCGTCAGCGCTTCCACCGCTGGATAGCGCCAGCTAATGGACACCCCACAGTGACGGCAGCGCCCCCGCAACAAAAACCAACCCAAAATGGGGATATTCTCGGTTGGCCCCAGGGGAGTTTTGCAAGCAGGGCAATGGGATCCCGGATGAATCAACGACATCCCCTTCGGCAGGCGGTAAACCACCACATTCAAAAAACTGCCGACACAAGCCCCCAACAGCAACATCGCCACCCAACCCAGCAGGCGAAACTCCCAGGAGGTAAGGAGAAGGTTGAGCATCAGCAGCTATCCGAAGAACGAGCGGATCTGTCCTGCATCCTATCCGGATCAGGAGCCCGTCAGAGAGAACCAGCAGAGGAGCCTCAGGCCACCTGTTCCAACTGCTGAATGGGGATAAAGGTTTCCTGGGGCAACAGGACAGGAAAATCTGAAAAGATCAAGTCTCCCCGCAGCGTACGGCGATGGATAACGACTCCCCGCGGCGTTTGCTCCAGCACATCCGGTCGATATTGCAGATGGAATTGATAAATCTGGCGAGCTGCTTGAACCAAAGCGCTGTCCATGAGCCGTTTCCCTACCTTGCGAAGCTCACTATTACCCTACCGACATTCCGAAGGCCCCTCTGGATCCGTAACGTTCTATCCGCAGCCCTTAGACAATTTTAGAAACGCTTAAGGTTCCTTAAAAACTAGGAAGTCCTGATGGCAAAACCGCAAGCCCCAGGCCCACCCCTTGGCGAGACGACCGAGACAGAATTCTCCAAACCGGCCCACCCGTCGGAAAGCCTGAACCCAGAATATCGCCAATACGGGCTTGTGGGTCATCTTTACCCAGTCTTAACTTTTTCCGCAGGGCTGAGCATCAGCGGCCTTCTTACTCTGGGGATCCCGTGGGAGCGATGCCATCGACCTCTGAGGGTTTGCTGCTGTGGAGATGAGGCACAAAGTCTGGCCCCATGCTGTAGGAGGAGCCGCGGTAACTGGGTTTGGGGTTGAGCTTGTCCTGAAAGCGACCAATGATCTGGATAGTGCGCTGCACATCCGCTGGAAAAATCACCACCAGATCTCCCGGCTCCGCCTTATCTAGAGCCGTTTCAATGGCAGTTGCCTCATCCAAGAGCTCCTGCAAACTGCCCCCTGCTTTTTCCTGCTCCCAACCCTCTCGGATCAGGGCCGCCACTTCCCCCGGCTCCCGTCCACGACGGTCATCGTCTTCTTTAACGATCGCTCGGTCAAACATCCGTGCCGCCAAGACCCCCAGCTCCCGCAGGTCGCTATTGCGCCGATCCCCAGGCCCACCGATAACGCCTATTTTTTGCTGACAATCCCAGCGCTCCAGGGTGGTTTGAATGGCCTCGTATCCTGCCGCATTGTGGGCATAATCCACCAAGACCTGATAGCCACCGACATCGAACAGGTTCAAGCGGCCGGGGGTTTGGGCCACAGAACTGGTGAAGGTGCCCAGCGCCATGCGAATGTCGTCGATGGAAACCCCATGCAGGAAGGCTGCCAGGGTGGCCGCCAGAGCATTTTGAATCATAAAGCTGGCTTTGCCGGAGAGGGTGAGGGGAATGTTGGTGACATCCTCAATGCGCAACTTCCAGCCCCGCTTCAAAATTGAGATGTAGCCCTCTTCGTAAACGGCTGCCGTACCGCCGCTGGAAATGTGCTTTTGAATGAGGGGGTTTTCCGGGTTCATGCTGAAGTAGGCCACCGTCGCCTTCACGTTTTCGGCCATGCTCGCCACCAAGCCATCATCAGCGTTGAGGACGGCATAGCCCTGCTTGTGCACCGCCTCCACCAAGACCGATTTGACGCGGGCCATTTCCTCCAGGGTGTCGATATCGCCAATACCCAAGTGATCGGAAGTAACATTCAGCACTACCCCAATATCACATTCGGGGAAGCCCAGCCCCTCCCGCAAAATGCCCCCCCGTGCCGTTTCCAACACCGCCACCTCCACCGTGGGATCCCGGAGCACCAGACGAGCACTGTAGGGCCCTGTCATGTCCCCTTTGGCAATTTGATGGTTTTGGATGTAAACCCCATCGGTGGTGGTAAAGCCAACCCGCTTGCCAATGCCCTTGAGGATGTGGGCGATCAAACGGGTGGTGGTGGTTTTGCCGTTGGTGCCGGTGACCGCCAGGATCGGGATGCGGGTATGGCTGCCGGGGGGGAAAAGCATATCGATGATCGGCTCCGCCACGTTGCGCGGGATCCCTTCACTGGGGGCTAGGTGCATGCGCAAGCCTGGAGAGGCATTCACTTCCACAATGCCGCCGCCGGTTTCGTTCACGGGCTGGGTAATATCCGGGCAGATCAGGTCAATCCCGGCCACATCCAGGCCGACAATTTGGGCGGCTCGCTCGGCAATAAAGAGATTGTAGGGGTGGATAATATCGGTGCAATCGACGGCAATGCCACCGGTACTGAGGTTGGCGGTGGATTTGAGGGTGCAGTGTTCCCCTCGGGGCAGCACCGTATCTAAAGTGTAGCCCTTGCCCTCCAGCACTCGAAGGGTCATGTCATCGACGCTGATTAAGGTCAAGACATTTTCATGGCCGAAGCCCCGGCGGGGATCTTTATTCACTTCATCGATCAGTTCTCGAATGGTGGAGCGGCCATCTCCGACGACGTAGGCCGGGATCCGTTTGGCGACCGCCACCAGTTTGTTGTTGATCACCAACAGACGGTAATCATCCCCCACCAGGTGCTTTTCCACCAACACCACATCGGAGTATTGGCTGGCAGCATCGTAGGCGGTTTCGGCAGCTTCGAGACTGGTGATATTGACGGTGATCCCTTTGCCATGGTTGGCATTCAGGGGCTTGATCACCACCGGATAGCCCCCCACATCTTCGATGGTGGCTTCCAGTTCGCTGCGACGACGCACCGTATACCCCTTCGGCACCGGGATCCCCATGTCCTGCAGGAGTTCTTTGGTGGCTCGCTTGTCTGCCGCTAAGTCAGCGGCAATGATGCTGGTTCTTTCGGTGGTGGTGGCTTCTATGCGCTTTTGATACACCCCGTAGCCCAGTTGCACCAGGGATCCCTGATTCAGGCGCAGATGGGGGATCCCCCGCAGCGTCGCTTCATCCAGCAAAGATTGGGTACTGGGGCCAAAGCGGACAGCCTCCCGAATTTCCCGCAGCTCTTGAATATCCAGTTCCAGATCACGGCGATAGTCCTCGCCATCCACCAACGCCTGACAGAGATACACCGCTGCCTTGGCGGCAAACCGCCCAGCTTCCGCCTCTTGATACTCAAACACGACGTTGTAGATGCCGGGAACCGAGGTTTCGCGGGTGCGGCCAAAATCCACTTTCATCCCGGCCATCGTCTGCAGTTCCAGAGCTACATGCTCGATCACATGCCCCATCCAGGTACCCTCTTCCACCCGTTGCAAAAAGCCACCATAGCAGCCGCGGGAGCAGTGATGTTCCCATAAACCCGGCAACAACGCTTCCAACCCCTCTTTGAACCCCGGGATCTTGTTGGTGGGCCGCTCCTGTAGATCTTCTAGATCAAGCCGCATTTGAATCAGTTTGTGACGACGGATGCTCCAGTAGTTGGGGCCACTGAGAACGCGGATGGATTGAATGCGCATAAAGTCGGGGAGAACAGATTGGAAAAGACAAAGGACGCACTGAGGGTGGGATCCCCTTCAGGACGCACTCTGCCCTAATCTACACTCCCTTTGAGCCAGCCGAGAAAGAGTATTTTTCAATACGCTTTGCCAGGATGCCGGGTAGGAATCAAGCAGGAATCTTGAGAAGGACTTAGCAAACTTGGGTCAGGTTAAGGCTAGCGAAAGGATCCCGTTTGACCACGACGGTACAGTGGGGGGCAAACAGGCTTTGGGGACATGGACAGCACCTATTTGCTGGGATTGGGTTGGATTTTGGGTCTACTGATGCGGGCCTGGCCACAGGGGGCTGGCTGGGGTTGGGGAGTGCCGTTGGGGTTGGGTTTGCTGGGATCCCTGCTGTGCCGGCGGCGACCGCGCCTGCTGCGCACCTGGCTAGTCATGGGGTTGGTGGGCTGGGCTGCTTGGGGTTACTTGGGCTGGCGACAACCTTTCCCTAGCCCAACGGATATTAGTCTGCTGGCACCCCAACAAGGGATCAGTATTATTGGTGAGATCACCTCCGAGCCCCGGCTGACTCGCAGCGAACGGCTGCAATTTTGGCTACAGGCTGAGCAGGTTTTGCACGCGGATCAAACGGCTCGTCTGGTTTCTGGCAAGCTCTATGTTACTACCGACCCGGCTATCACTCAAAAGCAAGATTTACACCCCAGCCAACGGGTACGGCTGACGGGATCCCTTTATTTACCCAGTCCCGCTTTGAATCCCGGTGCCTTCGATTTTCAAGCTTATTTACAGCGACAGGGAGCCTTTGCCGGGCTGAGTGCTCAGGAAGTGGTGCCGCAGGCAGGAGGGCGGAGCTGGGGGGGGTGGACGTTGCGCCGCCGCATTCGCCAGGCGTTTATCCGGGGCTTGGGGGAACGAGAAGGCAATTTACTGGCCTCGCTGGTGTTGGGATCCCGTGCTGCTCAGCTGGACTTTGACCTGCAGGATGCCTTCCGAGAAATCGGTATGGCCCATGCTTTGGCAGCCTCTGGGTTTCATGTGTCGCTATTGGTGGGGGTCGTCTTTGTGCTGACTCGCCCATTGGCGGTGCGAGCTCAACAGGTGATCATCCTGGCAGTACTGGCTTTGTACCTCACCCTGACCGGATTTAGCCCCTCCGTCTTGCGGGCCGCGCTGATGGGTGTGGCAGCAATGGCGGTGCTGACGGAGCCTCGTCTACAGGGCAAGGTGAAACTGAATCCCTTGGGCACGTTGCTGTTGGCGGCGGTGGTGCTGTTGGTTTATCAACCCAATTGGATTACGGATCTCGGCTTTCAACTGAGCTTTACCGCCACGTTGGGGTTGTTGGTGGGCACCGCTCCAATTGTCTTGCGGCTCAGTTTTCTCCCCCCTACCATTGCGGCTGCTCTGGCCATTCCGCTGGCGGCTTTAATGTGGACCTTGCCGCTGCAAATTGTAACCTTCGGGCGCATTCCCACCTATTCCCTATTGGCCAACCCACTCCTGACAGCTCTGTTGCTACCCTTGCTGGTGGCTGGGTTTGCGGTGGCCTTTGTGGCCTTGCTATCACCAGGGCTGGGATCCCTGTTGGTGCAACCGCTGACGCTGCTGCTGACCCCCCTGATCAATTGGGTGGGGTGGATCGCCAGTTGGCCCTTCAGCTCCTATTACACAGGGGCCATTTCTCTCCTGCAGTGTCTGTTGCTATACGGCGCTCTGGTGGCGGTTACCTTTTGGCCCCGTTGGCAACGGGCTTTGCGTTGGCAGGGCACGGCTTTGGTCATGATCGGGATCCTAATCGGGCCGGGGTTGTGGCCGGGGCCACCCGTACAAATCACCGCTTTGGCTAGCGGGCGGACTCCCATTTTGGCCATTCATGCAGAAGGCCGCCATCTGCTTATGAATAGCGGGGATCCCCGCTTGGCTGAACGGACGGTGCTGCCCTATTTGCGTCAGCGGGGGATTCACCACTTGGACGGGGCGGTTTCCATGACCTCCGCCGGATCCGCCAATGGGGGTTGGGCAACTTTGTTGCCTGCCCTTGCCATCCGCCAGTTTTGGGATGGGGGAGGGGTCAATGCCGCTTCTGAAAGTTACCTGCGTTCTTTAAGTGCGGTGCAATCGGCGGGGATCCCCTATCAGGTGTTGCGACCGGGGGATCGGATCCCGGTTGGGGAGCGGCTATCGCTCCAGGCGGTGCATACCAACCCCCTGGTGCTGACTTTGGAGACGGAGGGATCCCGTTGGTTGCTCTTGGGTTCAGCAGGGACAAATGTACAGGCGGAGGTCACCGGATCCCCTTTGTTGCCCCCGCAAATTGATTGGTTGTGGTGGGATGGAGGAGCCGTGGTGTTGGATCTGTTGGAGCGCTTTCAGGTGCAGGCGGGCATCACCTCTGGCCCTAGCAATGAGACCGTTGCTGCCTGGTTCCGGCAAAGACAGCGGCCTCTCTACGTGGCGGATCGCTCCGGGGCGGTCAGTTGGTCGCGGCGGGGAGTGCAGACTCTTAGATCAAGCTTGGACTGAAGCGAGTCTCAGGAAGCTTGAGCTGGGAGAGCCTGCTGCTGCTTTTCTGGTGTGAGTTAGCCATCTATTCATGATGCAAAACATGTCAGCATGACAGTGCCACCGGATCTCCTCTCACAACAACTGTGAATATCTTGTGAATGTCTTAATGAATGAAGCCTGGGTTGACCCAATTACAGCAGCCAGCTTTCGCCAAATTGACCATGAAATTGGCCCGCACCCGTGGCAAGGGATCCAGTACGAAGTGGTACGACGAGCCATTCATGCAACTGCCGACTTTGAATTGCGGGATCGCTTTGTTTTCAGCCCAAACGCCGTTGAACAAGCGCTGGTCGCCCTGCGGGAGAAACGGCCTGTTATTGTTGATGTCAGCATGGTGGCTGCTGGGATCCACCCTCGACTGGTGGCCGCTGGGATCCCGTTGCATTGTGCCCTGGACTGGGTAGAAGAACCCCGCTTACCTGGGCAAACCCGCACTGCCAACGGAATGCTGAACTTAGCGCAACTCTACCCAGAAGCCCTATTTGTGATCGGCAATGCTCCCACCGCCCTGCTGGCCTTGGTGGATGAGATTCGGGCTGAGCGAGTCCAGCCCTGTGTGGTGATCGGGGTGCCAGTGGGGTTTGTGGCGGTGGAAGAGGCAAAGCAGGCCTTGGCCCAAACGAATGTTCCCCAAATTCGGGTGGACGGGCGTAAAGGGGGATCCCCAGTGGCTGCGGCGATTGTCAATGCCCTGCTGATAGCAGCCCAACGGGATCCCATCCCAAACTAACTAGAATTGGGGGTAAGTCTTCAGGGACAGGCGCACCTCATGACCCCGGAACAAGAGGAATGGCTGATCCGCAATCTTCAGCAGCAACAGGAGCAACTGCAGGAGATGCGGGCCGAGAATCGGCAACGGCAAGAGGAATTCCATCTGCAACTCCAGCAGACCCCAGCACAGGTTGAGAACCCAACGCGGGAGCTGGGGGAAGGATTGGCAGCCCAAATCGCGGATATGTGGAGTGAACATCGGCACTCTGCCGAACGGTTTGAGGCCCAAATGGCCGAGATGCGAGCCAAACGCCAGGCTTCCGAAGCTCAATTCCAAATGCAGGCCGGGTTTGCAGAACTGCGAGAAGCCCAAGCCCTGATGATGCAGCAGTTTCGGGAACGGGATGGCCGTCTGATCGAGGCTCAACTGGGGTTTATGCGGGAAATGCAGCGGGAAATGGCCGAGCTGCGTCTGGATTTTCTCAATCCTATACGCCATTACCATCCACCCATTGAGCGTTGAATGGTTACAGTGAATCCATCTGGCCAGCACCCAAAGCTAGCGGTGGTGGGGGTAGCCTTGGATGGTTCCGTTGCCTCTTGGGGGATCCCACCTCTATCCGAGGCGCAAACCTTGATCGGGGTGCCCAGTCTCCTGACCCACTTTGCCGATCATCCGGCTCGCAAGGTGCCTTTGACCGGAGCTGTGGAGAGCTGGATCCCGCTCCTGAAACAGGAACTGGCCCAAGGATCTCTGGTGCTGTTAGCCAGCGGGGATCCCCTCTTTTTTGGCATTGGGCGACTGTTGACTGAGCATTTTCCCCCCGAGCAATTGGCCTTTTACCCTCAGGTCAGCTCGGTACAGTTGGCCCTGAATCGATTGCAGATCCCTTGGCAGGAGGCAACGATTCTCAGTGTGCACGGGCGAGGGTTGGAGCAGCTGGAATCCATCCTCAAACAGGGATCCTCCCCGGTTGTGGTGCTGACGGATCCACAGCATTCTCCCTACCTACTGGCGCAATTGATCCGGGATTTACGCTTGCCCACCCACTATCAAGCCTGGGTCTGTAGTCAACTGGGATCCCCTCAGGAACAGATAGTTCCCCTGGAGGAGGGCCAAGCTCAAACCTTCCCCAGTCCCAATCTGATGGTGCTGCGGCGGGTGGAACGGGAGCCAGATCCCAGTCACTGGCCGCTGGTGGGGATCCCGGACGATCAGTTTCATACCTTTCCGGATCAACCGGGCCTAATCACCAAACAAGCGATTCGTCTGCTCACCTTGGGATCCCTGCAACTGCCCCAAACAGGAGTGGTGTGGGACATTGGCGCAGGCACAGGTTCAGTGGCTATCGAAATGGCGCGATTATCGGCAGGGCTGCAGGTGTACGCGATTGAGCGCAACGCCATGGGGGTTCGCTTGATCGAGCGCAATATTGAGCGCTTTGGTCTTGAAAATGTCCAGGTGATTGCCGGTGCGGCCCCGGAGGTGTTGGAGTCCTTGCCGGATCCGGATCGCGTTTTGCTAGGGGGGGGAGGAAAAGCGATGGGATCCCTACTGCCCCTGTTGCAAGCCCGGCTACGGCCCCAAGGGGTTTTGGTGGCCAACTTCGCCACGCTGGAAACCTGTAGCGAGACTCTGCAATGGCTACGCTCTCAGGGCTGGCAAGTCAGGGTAGAGCACATTCAGATCTCCCGTTCAATCCCCCTGGCGGAGGGTACCCGTTTTGCTCCCTTGAACCCGGTTTACTTGCTGCAAGGGATCCCTTCATCACAAAACATGAGGAAGCCCTAGAGATCTCCCCCCTTTCTTGCTACGACTCAAAGGATTTCATCCTTCGTCCTCTTCGTCGGTGGTGAACCCCGGTCGGTACAGGTAAGAAGGGCGATTGGTCTTCTTAATTTGATCTTTTAGGGATTCCAAATCGATGTAGCGATCCGCCAGGTTGATCAATTGATCACTGGTCATAGAGCGTAGGCTAACCACCTCGACCCGTACTCCCTGGTAGCTCACCGCGTTGACCGCATAAGCCAAATCGCCATCGCCGCTCACCAGCACGGCGGTCTCATACCAACGCACCAAAGACAGCATATCGACGGCAATTTCTACATCCAGATTGGCCTTTTTGGAGCCATCGGGCAATTGAGTTAGGTCTTTGGTGACAACGCGGTAGCCATTCCGGCGCATCCAGAGCAAAAACCCCTGTTGCTTCTCATTATTGCGATCGACACCGGTGTAAAAGAATGAACGCAAGAGGGGGGAACGGCCACTCAACGTCTTGAGCAGGCGCGTGTAGTCGATCTCAATGCCAAGTTGCAGGGCCGCATAGAACAGGTTAGATCCATCGATGAATATGGCTACACGTCCACGGTTGTCCTGCAAGGGATCCGCAGACTGAAAGCCGGGATCAGGCTCAAGACGCAGCATTCGGGGTTTCTTCTCCAGGGTTTCACAAAGGGGCAGAAAAAAGAGCTATTAAATGAGGATTAAGCGCAAATACAGTGGGCCTCAGACCCTGAGACACGTTTCTCACCCTAGCGCAGGACGAGGAATCCGAGAGAAGATCTCCAGAAATCCTATAGAAAAAATACCTACTGGAGGATGGCCTTTGCCAATGCAGTCTGGGGCTCCCCAAGCCCCCTACCGCTTCCCGACAGCGCTACACTCGGGGGTGTTACTGAGCCGCTACAAACGATTTTTTGCCGATATAGAGCTGGCGAACGGCGAACGGGTCACCGCCCATTGTCCAAATACGGGGCCGATGAGTGGGGTGTGTCAGGTAGGGGCGCCGGTGTACCTTTCCCATCACAGCGATCCAAAGCGGAAGCTGGCCTACACCTGGGAAATGATCCAGGTTGATGGGGTGTGGGTCGGGATCAACACGGGTTTACCCAACCGGCTGGTGGCATGGGGGTTGGAGCAGGGGTGGTTCCCACAATTGACGGGCTTTTCTCGGTGGCAACGGGAGGTAACCTATGGCAAGAGCAAAATCGACTTTCTGCTGACAGGAGAATCTGGCTTGGCCTATCTGGAGATTAAAAATACCACCTGGGCCACGGGATCCCGGGCTCTATTCCCAGATACGGTGACCACCCGCGGTCAAAAACATCTGCAGGAGCTGATGGAGGTGCGCCGACAGGGACACCGTGCCCTTTTGATTTACCTGATCAACCGTAGTGATTGCAGCGAATTTGCCCCTGGTGCCGAACGGGATCCCCGCTACGCCCAGTTGTTTTGGCAGGCGGTAGAGGCCGGGGTGGAGATGTTGCCCTACCGCTTCGAGATCGCACCGGAAGGGATCCGTCCCCTCGGGTTGGCCAAACTGGTGAATCCAGCAGTGGATTAGGCTGCCGAAAGACAATGGGGCTGTCTTGAAATGGCTGCAGAAAAGGGCTGGGGATCGCCTAAAATGCTGTTTTCCCCAACGTTTGGGCTATGGCCGAACCTTCCTCCCGTCCCCGTCACATTGTCCTTACCTCCCATCCCTCCCCTCATGGCGCACAAACCCAGCCGATCCGCTGGGGATCCCTCGATCCGCTACAGCGTGGCCCCGTGGTGGGTACCCTGACCAATCCTGCCCATCGCAACGTCATTGGAACCCATGCGGGGGCCTATGCGCTTTACCGAGCCTTGGCGGTGGCCAGTGGATCTTTGCAACCGGATCACCGGGCGGATCTGACCAATACTGCCCCTGTGGTGTCGATTGGCCCCTATGCCAGTTGGGGAGATGCGGATCGGATTGTGTCTTTGGATCCCTGGGGAGCGATTGTTGGGGAAGTCTTTGCCCCCTTTTATGCCCAGGGTTACGATATTCGGCCTACCATTGCCATCACCCGTGCCCACATCAACATGCCGGAGCTGCAGGAGGCGGTGAGCAAAGGGCGGTTACAGGTGGATGGCCGAATCTTGAAGGACAATGGCGACCTGGTGGTGACCAAAGCGGCGATTGAACCGGTCTGGTATTTGCCGGGGATTGCCAAACGGCTTCAGGTGAGCGAAAGTCTGCTGCGACGGACTCTTTTTGAGCAAACGGGAGGGATGTTTCCAGAATTGGTGACCCGCTCAGATTTATCGGTGTTTTTGCCGCCCATTGGTGGTCAGACGGTGTATATCGTCGGGCAAGTGGCCGCTATCACCGATCCGGCTCTGCCCCTGGCGGTGCGGGTACACGATGAATGCAATGGATCGGATGTGTTTGGTTCCGATATTTGTACCTGCCGTCCCTATCTGGTTCATGGCATCGAGGAATGCATTAGAACGGCACAGGCGGGTGGAGCTGGGGTGATTGTGTACCTGCGCAAGGAGGGCCGTGCGCTGGGAGAAGTGACCAAGTTTCTGGTCTATAACGCCCGCAAACGCCAGGAGGGAGGGGATCGGGCCGATGCCTATTTTGCCCGTACCGAATGCGTGGCGGGAGTGCAGGATATGCGCTTTCAGGAGTTGATGCCGGATGTGCTCCACTGGCTGGGCATCACCCGGATCGATCGCCTGATTTCCATGAGCGACCTAAAGTATCGGGCCATCACCAGCTCTGGCATTGAGGTGATCCAGAGGGTGCCTATCCCAGAAGACTTGATCCCAGCAGATGCTCGCGTGGAGATCGAAGCCAAGAAAGCGGCTGGCTACTATACCGAAGGTGAGGTGCCGGATGCAGAACGACTGGCCCAAACCCAAGGACGAGCATGGGTGGAGTGAGCGGGATCCATGCAAATTGCCACCTGGAATGTCAACTCCATTCGTACCCGTCTGTCCCAGGTTTTGGCCTGGTTGGACAGGCAGGGATCCCTGGATGTGCTCTGCTTACAGGAAACCAAGGTGGTGGATGAAGAATTTCCGCGAGAGGCTTTCCAGGAACGGGGTTATTGGGTAGAGGTTTACGGCCAAAAGTCCTACAACGGCGTGGCGCTGATCAGCCGGGATCCCTTGGAAAAGGTGGAACGGGGGTTTGCGCCGCTGCTGGGTTCAGTAGAAGATTGGGATGAGCAAAAGCGGGTGATCAGCGCTGTCTATCAAGGGATCCGCATTCTTAACTTGTATGTGCCGAATGGCTCTGAGGTGGGATCAGAAAAATATGCCTACAAATTGCGTTGGTTAGCCCTACTCAAACAGTATCTAACGGTGGCACTACAGCAAAAAGAGCCAATCCTCATGTGCGGTGATTTCAACATTGCCCTCGAAGATCGAGATATTTATGATCCCAAAAAAGCGGGAGAAATCATGGCTTCAGAACCGGAGCGACAGGCGCTACGAGAGATTTTGGCTTTGGGGTTTCAAGATGCCTTTCGCAAGTTTACGGCGGAACCCGGTCATTTTAGCTGGTGGGATTATCGCTCCGGTGGGTTCCAACGTAACCGCGGTTGGCGCATCGATCACCAGTATCTTTCTCCCGATCTGTACGAAAAGGCCACGGCCTGTTGGATCGATATTGAGCCGCGGCGAGCTGAAAAACCCAGTGATCATACCCCTGTCATCGTGACTTTGTAGCTGCTGAACAGGAAGTTTTATGCACAGGCTTTGTTAATGGCTCGCAAGAGAAGTCTGCGTTGGTGGCGTAGGCGCAGCGTTGGGTAGCAATAACTGGCTCAGCGGTCAGTGGCAGAAGTCTGTGGGGAAGTCTGTCACGCAGTTATCCAACACAAGACTGACAAGCTAGGTTCACCCCAAACACCTCGGATCCCCGCTCCAGACGTAAAATGGGGATCCTTATCGTATTTCATCCCGATTTGCGGAGGGGATACCTATGCTGGCCGACTATCGCACCCATGCTGCTGCCCGTGAGGCGCAAGGGATCCCGCCATTACCTCTTAATGCAACTCAGACCAGCCAATTGTGCGATTGGCTCAAAGCTCCACCTGCCGGGGAGGAGGCTTTTTTGTTGCATCTGCTTACGGAGCGGATCCCGCCGGGGGTGGATGAAGCAGCCTATGTGAAGGCCAGCTTTTTGGCCTCCTTGGTCAAGGGAGAGGTCACGTCTCCCTTGATCACCCCGCTGCGGGCAGTGGAGATTTTGGGCACAATGCTGGGGGGCTACAACGTCCAGATCTTGGTGGAGCTGTTGGCGGATGAACGAGCAGAGATTGCCGCTGCTGCTGCCAAGGCCCTCAGCCATACGCTGCTGATTTTCGATGCCTTTCACGATGTGTTGGGGCTGAGCCAAGCCGGCAATGTCTATGCTCAGCAGGTGATTGAGTCCTGGGCCCATGGGGAATGGTTTACTGCCAAAGCTCCCTTGGCTGAAGCGATCACCGTGACGATCTTTAAAGTGGCAGGGGAGATCAACACCGACGATCTCTCGCCCGCCTCTCATGCCACCACCCGCCCGGATATCCCCCTGCATGCCTTGGCCATGCTGGAGTCGCGCGCACCGGGATCCCTGGCAACCATTGCCGAACTGAAGCGAAAGGGGTATCCTGTCGCCTTTGTGGGGGACGTAGTGGGGACGGGATCCTCCCGTAAATCCGCCATTAACTCGGTGCTTTGGCATATCGGCCATGACATTCCCCATGTCCCCAATAAGCGGGCTGGAGGGGTGATCCTGGGGGGGACAATCGCACCCATTTTCTTCAACACTGCTGAAGATGCCGGGGCGCTACCCATTCAATGCGATGTGTCCGGGTTGGAAACCGGCATGGTGGTCACCATCCATCCCTACCAGGGTGTGATCACCTCTGAGTCAGGCCAGACCCTCTCCACCTTCCACCTCAAGCCAGAAACCCTCACCGACGAAGTGCGGGCCGGGGGTCGGATCCCGCTGTTGATTGGCCGTGCCCTCACCGACAAAACCCGCCAAGCCTTGGGTTGGGATCCCTCCCCGCTGTTTATCCGGCCCAAGCCACCCCAAGAAACCGGTAAAGGCTATACCCTGGCCCAAAAAATTGTCGGCAAAGCCTGTGGCCTAGCGGGGGTGCGTCCAGGTACGAGCTGTGAACCCTTGATGACGACAGTGGGATCCCAGGACACCACTGGGCCGATGACGCGGGACGAGCTGAAAGAGCTGGCCTGTCTGGGCTTTAACGCCGATTTGGTGCTGCAGAGCTTCTGCCATACGGCAGCCTATCCTAAGCCGGTTGATATCAAAACCCACAAAGAACTGCCGGACTTTTTTGCCTCACGGGGGGGAGTGGTTCTGCGTCCTGGGGATGGCATCATCCACTCCTGGTTGAACCGGATGCTGCTGCCGGATACGGTTGGCACCGGGGGGGACTCTCACACCCGTTTCCCTTTGGGGATTTCCTTTCCAGCCGGATCTGGCCTAGTGGCCTTTGCGGCGGCACTAGGGGTGATGCCCTTGGATATGCCGGAATCCGTTTTGGTACGGTTTAAGGGCCAGTTACAGCCAGGGATCACCCTGCGGGATATTGTCCACGCCATTCCCTATGTAGCCATTCAAAAGGGCCTGTTGACCGTCGAGAAAAAGGGCAAAAAGAACGTTTTTGCCGGACGGATCATGGAAATTGAGGGCTTACCCGATTTGAAAGTGGAACAGGCCTTTGAGTTTACCGATGCTTCGGCGGAGCGCAACTGTGCCGGTTGTACCATCAAGCTCAGCATTGAAACGGTTGCAGAATATCTGCGTTCCAACGTTGTGTTGCTGAAAAACATGATTGCGCGCGGCTATCAGGATGCAAGAACCCTGCTGCGGCGCATCGTCAAAATGGAAGAGTGGCTGGCCAATCCAAGCTTAATGGAGGCGGATCCAGATGCCGAATATGCTGAGGTTATTGAGATTGATTTGAATACCATCACTGAGCCGATTGTTTGTGCCCCCAATGACCCGGATAAGGTGATGACCCTGAGCGAGGTTTATGCACAAAATGCAGCGGGTAACCCCGACACCCCCATCAAGATTGATGAAGTGTTTATCGGCTCTTGTATGACCAATATTGGTCACTATCGAGCTGCTGCCAAGATTTTGGAAGGTCAAGGTCGGGCCAAAGTGCGTCAATTTTGGATCTGCCCCCCAACTCGTATGGATGAATCCCAACTGCGGGCAGAAGGAGTGTATGGCACCTTTGCAGCCGTGGGTGCTCGCACGGAAATGCCTGGCTGTAGCCTGTGTATGGGCAACCAAGCCCGTGTGGAAGATGGTGCCACGGTGATGTCCACCTCCACTCGTAACTTCAACAATCGCATGGGCAAAGATGCACGAGTTTACCTCGGATCTGCGGAACTTGCGGCGGCTTGTGCCCTGCTAGGACGGATCCCAACCCCTACAGAGTATCAAGATATTGTTTCCAACAAACTTCAGCCTTTTGCTGGGGAACTGTACCGCTATCTCAACTTTAATGAGATCCCCAACTTTGAGGATGAGGGTCGGGTGATTCCGTTGGATCAAATGCCCAAAATTGAGGATTTGTTAGGGATCCCGTCTTGAGAGCTAGGGTTCCTAGGCTACTTGGCTCTGACCTCAACACATCCACCTATCCCTTCTACGATAAAGCTGTGGGCATTAGGAGCCTAACTTGCCAAGTCAGGAACTGTACAATTTCAGGGATCCCAGCGGGCCGAAGGAGCCGGGATCCTATACTGGAGTAGAGAAGCCCTGTGGATGGATGCCTGCTGATGCTGACCCCGCCCGGATTGATGTTGCCTTTGATCCCGCTGGAGATTTTGCTCTCCACCAAGGGATTGATGTTTTTGTTGCTCTCGGCCTACGGCGGGGCGATGTGGACTTTTTTAAGTGGAGCACCCCGGGTACACACGATCATCGTGCCGGATCTGGAGCAAGCCAGAGGCTTTTATGAGAAGGTACTGAAGTTACCGGAAGCAGAGCTACCGCTGCAGTACTATTACGGCTACGAGCAGAGCATGGTGAGTTCCAGCCTGGGATCCGTCTATTTCCCAGGGGATATTGGTCTTAGCCCTCGCTTTGATTCCCAAGCTCGCCCAACTGCCGCTCCTCCCCGAGTGGATACTCCCGGCCTTTGGTATCAACTCTCCGACAATGCACAATTGCACGTGATCCCTGGGGTTACGGAGACCTATGCCTCTACACCTGCAACTTCTGCCACGACTGCTTATGGCGCTTACGGAAGCAGCTCCTACGGCACGGGATACCCTGGTTCTTCCTCTACTTCTGCAGGTGGCGGAGTGCGCTATCGGCACACCAGCCATGAGCGAGAATCCTTGAAAGCTCTCTTGAAGCGCATCAACAAGCAAGGGATCCGCAACAGCGTTCGTTCCGAGAAGCCATTTGTGTTTTGGGTGCGGGATGAACAGGGACAGATCATTGAATTTGCTGAGATGAAGGGTTAATGGGCCGGTGGGATCCCTTAGGATCCTAGGAAATACCCATGCAACCGGAAAAATACTCTGGAAAAATCACGTGGGCTTTGGGGTGCTGTTTTATGAAGCGGATACTGGTACTGATGTTGGGCTTGCTCCTGTTGTGGGGATGGGGCAACCCGGTTATGGCTTTTTCACGAGCCAAGGATAATCCCGTTGTGAATGTACAGTCGAGCGATTTCATCACCACCGATTCTGGGTTGCAATACTACGACATCACCCAGGGCAGCGGGCCTTCTCCTGAACCGGGGCAAACAGTGGTGGTGAACTACGTAGGCAAGCTACAGGATGGCACCGTGTTTGATAGCTCCTACCAACGCAATCAGCCCTTCGCCTTCACCTATGGAGTGGGCCAAGTGATCCCCGGTTGGGAGGAAGGTCTGGCCACCATGCAAGTGGGGGGCAAGCGGCAGTTGCGTATTCCGCCCGAGTTGGCCTATGGCAGCCGTGGGGCCGGTGGTGTGATCCCGCCCAATGCCACCTTGGATTTTGAGGTGGAATTGCTGGGCATTCAGTAGCTGATGAGCCGCCATATTTTACTCGTTCATACTTTTTTTCATACTTGTGGTTCAAGCGTAGGCCTGTGCAGGGAGCCCCTTCTCCAGCCGTACAACCCAATCTAGGTGAGCCTATTTCGGAGAAAGCTCGACTCAGGCAACACTTTCGCCAGGTGCGGCAGGGGTTGGATACGGGCATTCTTAGTCAGAAGATCTCTGCTCACTTGGCCCGTAACCCGTACCTTTTAGAGGCGAAAACGATCCTGGCCTATGTGGCCTTTGGTTCGGAGGTGGATTTGGGATCCCTGTTTGCGGCCTTGCCGGAGAAGCGCTGGGGGATCCCCCGTTGTTTGCCGCACCGGCAGATGCAGTGGCACCGTTACAACCCCGAAGCGCTGGTTCGCAATCGCTTTGGCCTACTCGAACCTGCCCCTAGCAGTGAAGTGCTGGATCCCGATGCTGCCGATTTGATTTTGGTGCCGGCCCTTGCCTGTGACCGAGTGGGGGGCCGCTTGGGCTATGGCGGTGGCTATTACGACCGCTTTTTGCAGAACCGGCTCACCCCGAAGTGGGGCATTGTGCCGCAAGCCTGCCTGCTAGAGGATCCCTTGCCTCAGGATGACTGGGATCAGCGCCTAGACGGGATCCAAACCGAGAACAGGTTCTACAGGACGGGGATCCCCTAGACTAGGGAGGGTGGGCATTCAAGGAAAAAGGAAAAACGATGAGCCAATTTTGGAACCGGGCCAAACGGGTGATGCTCGGCTGTTGTATGGGGTTGGCCTTTCTACTGATGGGCTTTGGGGCGACTTCTCTACAATTGAAGGATCTCCACATTACCCCCTGCCCTGATACTGCCGAATACTCGAACATGGTCACCAGCACCGCCAACCCAATGGCAGCCAAGTGTCTGTTTATCGAAGGTACGGTGGTGAATCGCTCCAAAAATACCTTGGTCAATGCGGATGTCTTTGGCCGTCTTTACGATGCCAACGGCAATGATGTGATGCCAGAACGGACGCGGCTGGGGGCGATTGAAGAAGTTCCTCCCGGTGAAACTCCCTTCTCGATTCGGATTTCGGTGCCGGTCACCAACCCGCTGCCCTTGACGATGGAACAATTCAAAGCCAGCGGCTTTACGGGTACAGTGCGTCGGTAAAGATCAAAAGATCAAAGGTCAGAGTTTGCGGGTGAAGTCCACTTCGCTAGGGCGATTGGGCAGGTTGAGCTGACTGACGACGGGCGGGGTTTGAGCGATGAGCTGGCCGCGGCGGAACACGTACAAACAGGCCGGTTTGAGGCGAATCGCTTCCACAGGATCCGCCGCCTGCAACACCACCACATCCGCATAACAACCCGGTTGCAAGCCATACCCCTCCAGCCCGAGAATGCGGGCGGGATTTTCGGTTACCGCCAAGAAGCACTGACGCATCTGCTCATAGCCGGTGAGTTGGGCGGCATGGATCCCCATGTGGGCCACCTCCAGCATGTTGCCACTGCCGAGGGGATACCAGGGATCCATTACACAATCATGGCCAAAGGCCACTGTTAGCCCTGCCGCCATCAATTCCGGCACCCGTGTGAGGCCCCGCCGCTTTGGATAGGTATCGTGGCGACCTTGAATGACCATGTTGATCAACGGGTTGGAGATCACCCCCAGTTCTGCCTCCGCCATCAGTGGGATCAGCTTGCTGACGTAGTAGTTGTCCATCGAGTGCATCGAGGTGAGGTGGGATCCGGCCACTCGCCCCTGCAAGCCCAGCCGCTGGGTTTCGTAGGCCAAGGTTTCCACATGGCGGGACAGCGGATCATCCGTCTCATCACAGTGCAAATCCACCCGCAGGCCCCGTGCGGCAGCGATCTCACACAAGGCCCGCACCGAAGCCGCCCCCTCCGCCATCGTCCGCTCAAAGTGAGGGATGCCACCCACCACATCCACCCCCAAATCGAGGGCCTTCTCCAGTAGATCCACAGCCCCCGGCGAGCGATAATAGCCATCCTGGGGAAAAGCCACCAACTGCAAATCCAGGTAGGGGGCCACTTTGTGTTTGACCTCTAAGAGAGCCCGCACCGCCAATAGGCTGGGATCACAGATATCCACATGGGTGCGAATCGCCAAAATACCCCGTGCCACCGCCCAGTCGCAATAGGCCAAGGCCCGTTCGATCACCGCTTCCGGCGTGAGCAGAGGTTTGAGTTCCCCCCACAGAGCGATCCCTTCCAGCAGCGTGCCCGATTGGTTGACCCGCGGGATCCCGTAGCTGAGGGTGGCATCCATATGAAAATGGGCATCCACAAACGGGGGGGATACCAACCGACCACTGACATCGATTTCCTGCGCTGCGGTGGCTGGTAGGTTCGTTTCCAGGGCAACGATTCGGCCCGCTTCAATGCCAATATCCAAGCCCTTGCGACCATCCGGCAAATTGGCCCGGCGCAAAATCAGATCCATAATCCTCCTGCGGTGCACACGATCGGGATCCCTTCCTAGAACACTATCAAGAGCTCTATCCAGAACATGACCGGGAAACTATAGTCAATTCAGTTGGGAGTGAGACAGCATTGAGGGTAAGATGGCGTGGATAGAACCTGTTGGAGGGAGCCTCATGAGCTACAGCTTAGACTTGAGGGAGAGAGTTGTAAAGTATGTTGAGGAAGGGGGCAGTCCAACGAAAGCTGCCCAGCTCTACGATGTCAGTCGTGCAACTATTTATCGCTGGCTAGGCCGAGAAGACCTCAGCCCAACCGTGGTCAAAAGACGGGAGCGAAAAATGAGCTGGGCTGCCCTAAAAGAACATGTGGAGCAGTACCCAGAAGCTAAGTTAAAGGAC
Source organism: Thermostichus vulcanus str. 'Rupite' (assembly GCF_022848905.1). Classification (NCBI taxonomy): domain Bacteria; kingdom Bacillati; phylum Cyanobacteriota; class Cyanophyceae; order Thermostichales; family Thermostichaceae; genus Thermostichus; species Thermostichus vulcanus. Next base: position 1,581 of record NZ_JAFIRA010000025.1, on the reverse strand, counting down.
AGAGCTGAGAAGTTCGGCGTTCAACCGAGTGCTATTCATTATGCTCTCAGGCAGATGAAAATAACGCGAAAAAAAAAGAATTAAGGTATCGAGAACGAGACCGGCAAGAGAGAATCAAATACTACAGAGTCTTGCGGGAGCTCATACAGAAATATGGCAGTGATAGCTTAGTTTATATTGACGAGACGGGGTTTGATGAGATACGTACATGTGTTTATGCTTGGGCAAAGAGAGGGAAAAAAGTTTATGGAGAGAAGCGAGGGAAGAGAGAGAGCCTAGTGGCGGGTAGGAGGAAAAAGAAGAAGGACTTGATAGCACCTATGCTTTTTCAAGGCAGCTTAAATGCAGAAGGATTTGAAGGGTGGCTGGAGCGATACTTAATACCGAGCTTGGAGAGGCCATCTGTTTTAATTATGGATAATGCACCGATTCATCGTAAGGGTAGGATAAAGGAGTTGGTGGAAGCTGGGGGACATGAAGTCGTCTTTCTGCCCAGGTACTCCCCAGACCTAAATGACATAGAGCATGATTTTAGTGCTCTCAAGAGGGCAAGGATGTATGCTGACATTGGAACCTCTATTGATGAAGTGATTCGGAACTACTGTGCTTGCTAGTGTCTCATTCTTATTTGAATTGACTATATCTCAGCATTGTCAGCCAAAAGCTCCTTCTCAGGACTTATCAAAAACATGGCGCGGGAAGATCCACTCCTCTAGGAGTGGGATGCGCCTTGCGCCTCTTTCCTGATGGCTGTTTTGTGCTTCAGAGGTTAGCCTAAGACCGATGAGAGTGTTGGAATTTAAGGCCAGGGTTGTACCCGCTCAAGCCGCCGCCATCAATGAGGCTATTCGGACTGCACAGTTTGTGCGGAACAAATGTTTGCGTCTGTGGATGGATGAGAAAGGCAAGAATAAGTACGACCTCAACAAATACTGCAAAGTGCTGGCTCGTGAGTTTGAGTGGGCAAAAAAGCTCAACTCTCAAGCAAGACAAGCCAGTGCTGAGCAGGCATGGTCAGCAATTTCCAACTTCTATGCGACAAGTCGCCGCTGGCGCGAACGCAACTGCACAAAAGGTATCCGACCCGTTGGGTATCCCAAGTTTAAGAAACATGCTCGGTCTGTGGAGTACAAAACCTCAGGCTGGAAGTTGCTTGGGTTGAAGCGCATCCAGTTCACGGATGGCTTCCAGATTGGCGTAGTGCGGCTGATTGGTACCTACGATTTGGGGTTCTACCAACCTGAGCAAATCAAACGGGTACGAATCGTCAGGCGTGCTGATGGTTACTATGTCCAATTTGTTGTCTCGGTTGATGAATCGATTGCTTTAGACACCCGTCAGCCTACAGGTCAAGCTGTGGGGTTAGATGTAGGACTAGAGCACTTCTACACCGATAGCAACGGTCATCATGAGCCTATACAGCAGTTCTACAAGAAGAGTCAGGTTAGGCGGAGACGCTTGCAACGACGCTTAAGCAGAAAGGCTAAAGGCTCCAAGAATCGGGTGAAAGCCCGTCAACGTTTAGCTAGACATGAACTGAAGGTCAGCAGGCAGCGTAAAGAGCACGCTAAGCGACTGGCG